>JADGHD010000136.1 GCA_019689615.1 Frankia sp.
GTGGGTGTGGGTGGTTCTGGGGGTGTTGAGCGGTCACGGAGCGTCGTGGTGAGTGGGTGCGGCAACCGCGCGGGGGACGGGTAGTAAGAGGGCACTGTGGGACGGCGACTGTTTGCGTGGCGGTTGCCGTTTACGGCCTCAAAGTGCACGGTGGGCGGTTACCGTTGTGCCCCAAGCGGGCCAGCCGGGACCTGCCGGAACGACAGGAAGCAACTTATGACCGCAACCGACACGGTGCAGCCGACCTTGGAGCCGACCGCCGCTGGTCGGGAAGCCGCCGGCGGAGAGCACACCCGCGCGCCGCGATCGATGATCAAAGCGCGGGCCGAGCAGGTGCTCCTAGGGATCATCATCGTGATACCGCTGGCGGCGGTGGCCGCGGCGGTGCCGTTGCTGTGGGAACGGTGGATCACCTGGCACGACGTCGTGATCGGGGTCGCGTGCTACCTGATTACCGGGCATGGCGTGACGATTGGTTTTCACCGGTACTTCACGCACCGAGGGTTCAAGACGTCGCGACCGATGCGGATCGCGCTCGCGGTCGCCGGGAACATGGCGATCGAGGGGCCGGTGATTCGGTGGGTGGCCGATCATCGGCGGCATCACGCGTTCAGCGACAAGGAAGGGGACCCGCACTCACCGTGGCGGTACGGGACCGGGTTCGTGCCGCTGATGAAGGGCCTCTGGCACTCCCACGTCGGCTGGCTGTTCGACGTTGAGCAGACCGACCAGCGCAAATACGCGCCCGACCTGCTGGCTGACCGCGACATCGTTTGGGCGAGCCGGATGTTCGGCGTCTGCGTGTTCGTCAGCCTGGCGCTGCCGGCACTGATCGGTGGGCTGTGGGGCGGGTCGTTCGAGGCTGCCGTGCGGGCCTTCTTCTGGGCCGGGCTCGTGCGGGTCGCGCTGCTGCACCACATCACCTGGTCGATCAACAGCATCTGCCACGTCGCCGGGTCGCGGCCGTACAAGTCGCGGGACCGGTCGGGCAACGTGTGGTGGCTGGCGCTGCCGTCGATGGGCGAGTCCTGGCACAACCTGCACCACGCGGAGCCGACCTCGGCCCGCCACGGCGTGAAGCCCTGGCAGATCGACACCAGCTTCTACCTCATCAAGCTGATGGAGTGGACCCGGCTGGTGCGCGACGTGCGCTGGCCCGACCCAGCGCGGCTGGCGGCGAAGCTCGCCGACTGACCTCCCCTTCCCTCGTCACGGGCTGGCGCGCGGCGCGCTGGGGGTTGGAACCAGCCACCGCGCCGCGCGCGTCGCTCAGGACTCCGTTTCGCCGCCCACCCCAGCACCACCGCGGGTGCCCCGCCGGTCGGGCGGGCGGATGCGCCGGTCAGCCGGCGGCGCTGCCGCTGCCGCACGTCGCGGGGCGAGCGGGCGCCGGCGCCGCGGCGACGACCTTGGCGGACGTCTTCGCCCGGGTTGCCTCGTCTCGGAAGGCGGCGCCTGCCGCCGAAACGTCCACACCCGCCAGCCGCGGCTGGAGGAGGGCCAGCAGCAGCGCTCCGCCGGCGGCGGCGACAGCCGCGGCGGTGACGAGCCAGCCGGGTCCGTAGTCGAGGGTCAGGCTGCCAAGAGCCGCACCGGCCGCGATACCGACGTTGAACACGACAACCACGATGCTGCCGGCGAGCGGCGCGAACGTCGGCGATGACGCCCGCATGATCCACGCTTGCCCGATGGGTGGCAGGGCACCGATCGCGAAGCCCCCGATCCCGGTTCCCGTGACGAAGACGGCCGGCGAGCCCTTGCCAAGGCCCACGATGGCCAGCCCAGCGGCGATCAGAGCGGAGGTGACGGCGACCGCGGCGCGCGGGAAGCGGTCCGAGGCGAAGCCGGACACGGCGATGCCCACGCCGCCCAGGACACCGGACACGAGCAGGATGGCCGGGATCGCCGCCTCGTCCATCCCGCCGAGCCGGGTCGTCAGCTCGGTGATGTAGGTGAAGGCGGCGAAGTGCCCGACCAGGACGAGAGCGCAGGCGAGGGAGAACCCGACCACCCCGATCGCGCTGCGGTCCCACCTGCCGGTTCGCTCGCCGCCGCTCGCCGCGGTGGCGCCGTTTGCCTCGGTCGGACGCGGCAGGACCAGCCAGAGCCCAACCGCGACGACGGCGAGGATCACCGAGAGGCCGACGAACACGGCTCGCCACCCGACCAGGCCGGCCAGGTAGGACGCCACCGGCAGACCAGCCAGGCCGGCGAGCGCTGGGCCGGACATCACGATCGACAGCGCCCGCCCAAGCCGGGCGGGCTCGACGATGGTCGGGAGGTAGGAGACGACGACGGCCCAGAACAGCCCGTGCGCCGTCGCGGTCAGCATCCGCCCGGTCAGCGCGAGCGCGAAGTTCGGTGCGAAGGCGGTGACCAGGTTCGTGACCGCGGTCACCGCGAGGCTGGCCGTCAGCAGCCTGGCGCGCGGGGCCCACAGCGTGGCCCGCACCAGCGGGATGCTCGCCAGCGCGATCGTGACCGCCCACGCGCTGACCAGCACGCCGACCATTCCCTCATCGACGTGCAGGCCCCGGCTGATCTCCGGCAACAGCCCCGACGGGAGCATTTCCACGGTCACCGTCCACAACGTGGCGGCGGTCAGCACGGCGAGCGCCGGCCACAGCCGGCGAGCGGGAGCTACTGCCGTTGCGGTTGATCCATTGGTCATGCGCGTACGCTAAGGATTGACATCACTGTCAAGGTCAAGCTCGAAACGTCGGCTCGACGGAACAGCTCGACAGAGCAGCCGGGCGGACTGGTCGGGAGCGAGCACCGATGCGGATCGGAGAGGTGGCCCGCCGCACCGGCGTGGCGGCCCGGATGCTGCGCTACTACGAGACCCAGGGGCTGCTCACCCCGCGCCGGCACCCCAACGGCTACCGGGACTACACCGAGGCCGACGTCCGGCAGGTCGAGATCATTCGCGACCTGAGCGCCTCTGGCGTCCCGACCCGCGTCATCAAGATCGTCATCGACCGCGAGCGCGACGGGAACGCCTGGACCTCGGCCTGTGACGAGCTCTTCGCGAACATGGTGCGCAAGCATGTCGCCGACATCGAGATGAAGATCGCCTGCCTGAGCATGAGCCGCGAGAGCCTGACCAGGCTGCTGCACGACGCCGGCCAGCGGCTGAGCGACTGAACGCGCTCCCCCAGCCTCGATTCCCCGGGCGGGAACGGCTCCGCCCGCCGCCCGGCATCACCTGATGCCCCGACGACAAGTGGCAGGTTCGTCGCCGGGACGGCCGCCGGGACGGACCATCACGCCCGCCGTGGTGGCCCGGTCGGCGGCGCCCCGACGTGATGGCGGCAAACGAGTTACGCGCCAGCGCCCGTCGCGGCTAGCTCGATGGCACCGGCGCCCGCGCGCTAGCCGATCAGCTCGGACAGCTCCACCCAGCGCTCCTCCAGCTCCGCGGTCTCGTCCTCGACCGCGCGGAGCTGGCCGGTGAGCCGGCGCAGCCCCTCGTAGTCGCTCTGGTCGTGCTCGGCCATCCGGCGGTGCAGCTCGCGCGCCTCGGCGCTCAGCTTGTCCAGGCGCCGCTCGATCGACGCGATCTCCTTCTGCATCGCCCGGCGCTGCGCTCCGGACAGGCCGGCGGACCCCGGAGCCGCCCTCGTCGCCCCCGTCGTCGCCGCCGCGGCCGGTCGGGACGACGGCTGCCGCGCCCGCAGGCTCAGGTACTCGTCGATGCCGCCCGGCAGGTGGCGAAGCCGCCCGTCGATGATCGCGTACTGCTGGTCGGTGACCCGCTCGAGCAGGTAGCGGTCATGCGAGACGACGATCAGCGTGCCGGGCCACGAGTCCAGCAGGTCCTCCATCGCGGCCAGCATCTCGGCGTCGACGTCGTTCGTCGGCTCGTCGAGCGCGATCACGTTCGGCTCGGCCAGCAGCAGGAGCAGCAGCTGCAGCCGTCGCATCTGCCCGCCGGACAGCTCGCGTACCCGCGCGGACAGGTGCTCGCGGGCGAAGCCGAGCCGTTCCAGGAGCTGGGTGGGCGTCAGCTCGCGGCCGCCGATGTTGAACGTCGCCCTCGTCCGCGCCAGCACCTCGCGCACCCGGTCGTCGCCGATCTCCGCCAACTGCGAGAACTGCTGGTCGAGCAGGCCGAACCGGACGCTCTTGCCCCGCTTGACCTGCCCGGATGTCGGCGCCACCGTTCCGGCGATCAGGCCGAGCAGCGTGGACTTCCCGCTGCCATTGGCGCCGACGATGCCGGTGCGCTCGCCAGGCGCGAGCCGCCAGGTCACGTCCCGCAGGACCTCGTTGTCGCCGTAGCGCATGCCGGCGGCCTCGAGGTCGATCACGTCCTTGCCGAGCCGGGCGACGGCCAGCGCCCGCAGCTCGAGCGGGTTGCGCACGGGCGGCACGTCCGCGATGAGCTGGTTGGCGGCCTCGATGCGGAACTTCGGCTTGCTGGTCCGCGCCGGCGCCCCGCGGCGAAGCCACGCCAGCTCCTTGCGCAGCAGGTTCTGCCGCTTGGCCTCGGCCGCGGCGGCGAGCCGGTCCCGTTCGACCCGTTGCAGCACGTAGGCGGCGTATCCGCCCTCGAACGGCTCGACGATGCCGTCGTGCACCTCCCAGGTCTGGGTGCAGACCTCGTCGAGGAACCACCGGTCGTGCGTGATGACCACCAGCCCGCCGGCGTTCTTCGGCCAGCGGTTCTTCAGGTGCCCGGCCAGCCACGCGATCGCCTCGAGGTCGAGGTGGTTCGTCGGCTCGTCCAGGCCGATCACGTCCCAGTCACCGACCAGGATCGCGGCCAGGGCGACCCGGCGGCGCTGCCCGCCGCTGAGTTCACCCAACCGGGCGTCCCACGGCACGTCGGCGATGAGGCCACCCATCACGTCGCGCACCCGGGCGTCCCCGGCCCATTCGTGCTCCGGCCGCTCGCCGACCACCGCCTGGCCGACCGTCGCCGCCGGGTCCAGGTCGTCTGCCTGGGACAGCACCGCGAGCCGCACCCCGCGCCGGCGGGCCACCCGGCCGGACTGCGGCTGGATGAGGCCGCTGAGCAGCCCCAGCAGGCTCGACTTGCCGTCGCCGTTACGGCCGACGATCCCGATCCGGTCGCCCTCGGAGATCCCGACCGACACGGAGTCGAGGACCACCCTTGTCGGGTATTCCAGGCGCAGCGCCTCCGCGCCCACCAGCGGCACGGCCATCAGCGCACGCCCGTCAACTCAAGCCAGTTCAAGCCAGTTCAGGGGTTCAGGGGTTCGGGACGATGCTGGCGCCGGCCGCGGGCGCGCTGGCCTGGCGGACGGCGCGGGCGACCCCGCGCTCGGCGAGGCCGGCGGCGAGCTTCGCCGCGTGCTCGCCGTCGCGGGCCAGGAAGGCGCAGGTCGGGCCGGAGCCGGAGACCAGCGAGCCGAGCGCCCCGAGCTCGCTGCCGGCGGCGAGGACCTCGCCGAGCGCCGGGCGCAGCCGCAGCGCCGGCGCCTGCAGATCGTTGAGCAGGGCCGCGCCGAGCTCCGCCGGGTCGCCGCTGGCCAGTGCCGCCAGTACCCCGTCGGCCGGGGGCGGGGCGGTGCGGCCGTCGTCGACGGCGTCGAACTCGCGGTAGACCGCCGGGGTGGACAGGCCGCCGTCGGCCAGCGCGAACACCCAGTGGTACTCGGTGCCGGCCGGGACCGTGTCCACCGGGCTGAGCCGCTCGCCCCGGCCGGTGCCCAGCGCGGTGCCGCCGGCCAGCGGGAACGGCACGTCGCTGCCCAGCCGGGCGGCCAGCTCGGCCAGCTTGTCGGTGCCCAGCCCGGTGCCCCACAGCGCGTCGCAGGCGACGAGCGCGGCGGCGGCGTCGGCGCTGCCGCCGGCCATGCCGGCCGCGACCGGGATGCCCTTGCGCAGGCTCAGGTGGACCCGCTCGCCGCGGATCCCACCGGCCTCGGCGACCAGCAGCGCCGCCCGGACCGCGAGGTTGTCGGCGCCGGTCGGCACCACCGAGACGTCGGGCGTCGCGCCGGTGCCGGTGTCCGCCCCCTCACCGGTGACCGCGACGGTGACCGCGACCGGCGCGTCGCCCGCTGGCGCGCCCGCGGCACCATCTGCCGCCACGGCGGACGCGGTGACCTCGTCGTACAGGGAGACGGCCTGCAGGACGGTGACGACCTCGTGGTAACCGTCGGCGCGGCGCGGGCCGACGCCGAGGTGCAGGTTGACCTTGGCCGGGGCGCGGACCGTGACGGCGGGCGTGGACAGGGTGGGCTCCTTCCGGGATGCCGGAGGCGGGCCGGCGTGCTGTCCCTCAACCTATCTGGCCGCGCTCCGGGCCCACGTGCGCGCCAGTGCCCGGACGCGGTCCGGTACTGTGAAGAGCCACCCACCCGCGGTTCCGCGCCGCGTCCGCGTAATTTCTGAAGGCACGAAGCTTCTGAAGGGATGAGCACCGCCATGTCCGAGGTCCGCATCGTCGCGGAGCCGCGCACCGAGTTCGGGAAGGGCGGGGCTCGTCGCACCCGCCGGGCCGGCAAGGTCCCGGCTGTCCTGTATGGCCACGGCCAGCCCCCGCGCCACATCGCGATCTCCCACCGCGAGCTGCTGCACGCGTTCAAGACGGAGGCCGGCACCAACGTCCTGCTCACCCTGGAGCTGGGTGACGGGACCGAGCTCGCCCTGCCGAAGGATGTCCAGCGTCACCCGGTCAAGGGCAGCTACGAGCACGTCGACCTGGTCGTCGTGCGCCGGGGCGAGAAGGTAGCCGTCGATGTCCCGGTCGTGACCACCGGCGACGCCCACCCCGACGCGATCGTCGACCAGCAGCACACCACCATCTCGGTGACCGCCCCGGCGACCGGCATCCCCGACTCGCTCGAGGTCTCCGTCGAGGGCCTGCAGCCGGGCAGCTCGATCACCGCCGGGCAGATCTCGCTGCCGTCCGGCGTGACCCTGGAGACCGACCCCGAGACCGTGGTCGTCCAGGCGCTGCTCAAGCCGACCGCGGCCCAGGTCGAGGCCGAGCTCGGGGAGACCGCCGAGGAGGCCCCGGCGGCTGAGGGCGCCTGACGCCGCCTGCCGTGCCGAGCGCGACGACCGGCGAGGTCGGCCAGACCTGGCTGGTCGTCGGCCTCGGCAACCCGGGGCCGGAGTACGCCGGGACCCGGCACAACGCCGGGCACCTGGTGGTGGCCGAGCTGGCCACGCGCCACCACGCCACGCTGCGCTCGCACAAGGCCCGGGCGGACGTCGCCCAGGTCCGGATCGGCGGCGCTCCCGTGGTGCTCGCCCGGCCCCGGTCCTACATGAACGTCTCCGGCCCGCCGGTCGCCGCGCTGCGCGCGTTCTACAAGGTCGACCCGGGCCGGATCATCGCCGTGCACGACGAGCTGGACATCCCGTTCGGCTCGCTGCGGATGAAGCTGGGCGGCGGCGACAACGGCCACAACGGGCTGCGCTCGGTCACCTCCGCCCTGGGCACCCGCGACTACCTGCGGGTGCGGTTCGGCATCGGCCGCCCGCCCGGCCGGATGGACCCGGCCGTCTTCGTGCTGCGCGAGTTCACCCCGGCCGAGCGCAAGGAGCTGCCGTTCCTCGTCGACCGGGCGGCCGACGCGGTCGAGAGCCTGATCACCAACGGCCTGGAGCCGACGCAGAACCGCTTCCACGGGTCGTGACCACCCGTCGTGGCCACGGCGGGGCGCCCCGCCCCCCCGCCCCCCCCGCACACCCCGGCCCCGGGGGCGTCCCCCCCGGGGGGGGCCCGGGGGGGCCGCCCGGCCGGGCGGCCAACGGCTCAGCCCCGACCGCCCCTGGCCGCCTGGACGGCGGCGTAGACCTCGGCGCGGGAGACGCCGAACCTCGCCATCACCGCCCGGCGCGCCTGCGCCCGGGACAGGCCGGCCGCCTCCTCCTTCGCCACCTCCGCGGCCAGGTCGACCGCATCGGCCGGCGCCTGGCCACCGCCCGGCGGCGCGGCTTCGGCCGGCAGGCCAGCGACGACCAGCGTGAACTCGCCCCGGATCACGCGGCCGTCGTGCGCCCAGGCGACCAGCCGGCCCAGGCCCCCGCGGACGATCTCCTCCCAGGTCTTGGTCAGCTCCCGGCACAGCACGGCCGGCCGCTCGGCGCCGAAGCAGGCGACGAGGTCGTCGAGGGTGGCCGCCAGCCGGTGCGGGGCCTCGAGGAAGACCATCGTGCGCCGCTCGCCGGAAAGCTCCCGCAGCCTGGCCTGGCGCGGCCCGCCTCGCCGCGGCAGGAAGCCCTCGAAGGTGAACCGGTCGCTCGGCAGCCCGCTCACCGCCAGCGCGGCGGTCACCGCCGACGGCCCCGGCACCACCGTCACCGCCGCCCCGGCGCCGGCCGCCGCGGCCACCACCCGGTAGCCCGGGTCGGACACGGCCGGCATGCCGGCGTCGGTGATCAGGGCCACGGTCTGCCCGGCCAGCAGCCGCTCGGTCAGCGCCGCGGCCCGCGCGCCCTCGACCGCGTCGTAGCAGGAGATCACCCGCCCGCCGATCGTCACCCCGAGCGCGTGGGCCAGCCGGCGCACCCGCCGGGTGTCCTCCGCGGCGACAACGTCGGCCGTCGCCAGCACCTCGGCGAGCCGCGGGCTGGCGTCACGGACGTCCCCGATCGGCACCCCGCACACGATCAGCACTCCGGGCATGGGCCCAGTCTGGCAGCGCTGTCGGGGCGCACAGGTCGACGACCTACCCTGACTGCGTGACGGCGATGACAACAGCCGCCCCGCCGGTGCCCGCGGGCGGCCCTGCCGCGACCAGGCGGCAGCCCGCGACCGGCCACCGCGTCGACGCCACGGTGCTCGACCGGCTCTGCCCGCCCATGCCGAGCGACCGGCTGATCGGCTGGGTGGCGGCGCTCCTGGTCACCGCCGCCGCCGGCGTCCTGCGCTTCTGGCGGCTGACCGAGCCGAAGGGCATGTACTTCGACGAGGTCTACTACACCAAGGACGCCTGGGGCCTGATGACCGCGGGCCACGAGATCGACAGCGCGAGCTGCACCGGCCCCGGCTACGTCGTCCACCCGCCGCTGGGCAAGTGGTTCATGGCCCTGTCGGAGAAGCTCTTCGGCTACTACGACTGCTTCGCCCCGCCCGGCGACCCGTCGGCGACCTGGACGGTGGCACACGGCAATCCGGAGCTTGGCTGGCGGTTCGCGTCGGCGTTCTTCGGCACGCTCGCGGTGCTGGTGCTCACCCGCACGGCCAGGCGGATGTTCCGCTCCACCGTGCTGGGCTGCTTCGCCGGCCTGCTGCTGGCGTTCGACGGGCTGGCGTTCGTGCAGAGCCGGATCGGCATCCTCGACATCTTCCTGATGACCGGGGTCGTGCTGGCGCTGGCCTGCCTGGTGCTCGACCGCGACTACGGCCGGGCGAAGCTGGCCGCCCGGCTCGCCGCCCCGGCCAGTGGGACCGATTTGCTGGCGGGCCGACACGACGACCGGTACGGGCCGCGGATCGGCCTGCGGCCGTGGCGGATCGCCGCCGGGCTGTGCCTGGGCGCCTCCATGGGCGTGAAGTGGAGCGGGCTGTACACGCTGATCGGCTTCGCGGCGCTGGCGATCGCCTGGGACATCGGGGCACGGCGCACCGCGGGCGCCACCCGGCCGGTGCTCGGCGCGCTGCGGCGCGACCTGCCCGTCTGGGCCGGCTGCTACGTGCTGCTGCCGATCGCCACGTTCCTGTCGACCTGGACCGGCTGGTTCGTCAGCGACGGCGGCTACAACCGGCACAGGTACGGCGACGGGTTCTTCGACGCCTGGCACGGCTGGTGGGACTACCAGCAGATGATCCTGGACTTCCACGAGGGGCTGGACGCCCCGCACCCGTCCCAGTCGACGCCGATGAGCTGGCTGGTGCTGGCCCGCCCGGTGGCGTACTTCTACCAGGGCCCGAAGTTCGGCGAGCAGGGCTGCGGGGCCGCCACCGGCTGCGCCCGCGAGGTGCTGGCGATCGGCAACCCGGCGGTCTGGTGGGTCGGCACGGCCGCGCTGGTGGCGATGATCGCGCTGTGGGTGAGCCGGCGGGACTGGCGGGCGGCGCTCGTCCTGGTCGGCTTCGGCGCGTCGTTCCTGCCCTGGCTG
>JADGHD010000137.1 GCA_019689615.1 Frankia sp.
CCCGCCCCGGGCGGGCGGGCCCCCCCGCGGCGGGGGGGGGGGCGCCCGGGGCCGGCGCGCCGGCGCGGGCCGACCAAACCAGGCACGGCGGACGGGCCGGCACCGCGGGCGGGGCGGGCAGCCGGGCACCCCGCCCGCGGCTGGCGATGGCTCGCTCAGGCCAGCTCGGCGAGCTGCTGGTCGAGGCTGCGGGCGGTCGGCGAGGAGCCGTGCCGGCGCAGCCGGCGGCGGACCTCGTCGGCGCGGCGGGCGTTGCGCTTCGAGCGGGTCATCGACAGCAGCGGCAGCGCCTCGGTGGTCAGGTCGCAGCCGTGGTCCAGGTTGCCCATGTCGAGCTGGACCGCCGCCCGGTGCAGCAGGTAGGTGGCCCGGTCACGGGTGCGCTCGCGCGGGTGCAGCCGCAGCCCGGACGCCAGCCACCGGTCGGCCGAGTTCAGGTGGCCCAGGTCGATGTAGCAGCAGCCGACCTGGGCGTGGAACTCGGCCTCGTCGAAGCCGACGGCCCAGGCCGGGTCGTTCGGCTGGGCGTCGGCGAACGCCGCCTCGGCCACGCCGAGCTCCCGGGCGCAGGAGACCTGGTCGCCGAGCGCCGCGTGCGCCCGCGCCTTGCGCATGTGCAGCATCGCGCCGACCCGGCCGGTGCTCCCCTCGGCGGTGACCACGGCCGCCTCGGCCAGCTCCAGCGCCTCCCCTGGCCGGGAGAAGTCGATGCACTGCAGCGCCATGTCCTTGAGCACGTTCGCGCCCAGCAGCCGGTCGCCGCCGACGTGCGCGGCGTGCAGCGCGGTGACCCAGTACCGCTGGGCAGCCGTCTGGTAGCCGGCGTCGAACGACACCCAGCCGGCGAACCGGGCGAGCTCGGCGGCGACCCGGTGCAGCTGCCGGCCGATCCGCTCGGAGTAGCGGCCACGGGCGAGCAGCTCGGTCACCACGCCGAGCTCCGCGTCGACCAGGCGGCGCACGCTCTCGCCACCGAGCCGCTCGTCCATCACCCGCAGCCCCGGGATGTTGTGCGCGATCCGGTGCACGATCTGCTCGTCGACCAGGCCGCCCTCGATCGCGCCGACCAGCTGGGCCGGCTCCAGGGTCAGCCACTCCCTGGCCAGCGCGGCGACGCCGGAGCCGCTGATGGTCAGGAAGCCGCGCCGGTCGGTCAGGGCGTCCTGGACCACGTCGGTGAGCGCGGTGATGCTGCCGGACTCGGTCCACGGGTAGTCGGTGCGGACGTTGTCGCCGGTCGGCAGCCAGGTCGGCCAGGGGTGGGACTCCAGTCGCTCCGTGGGCACACCGAGCTCGGTGGCGAGCGCGAGCTGGGAGACCCGGTCCGGGACCACGCCCCGGTGTTCCCAGCGCCAGACCTTCTGGCGCTCCGCGGCCATGTTCGCCACGCCGAGGTCACGGGCCCGCTTGGCGACCACCCGGGCGAGCTTCTGGTACGACCAGCCCCTCTGGGCGCGAACGAAGGCGAGGGGGTGTGCGCAGGCTTGGGCGTTGTCCGTCGGCATTGACGATCTCCTGGAAGCTCGCGGAAACGGATGTCCGGGGCGACCAGCCGCGGGTGACCCCGGTGGAGCGTCGTCGGCCACCTGTCCTCCCGTAGCGCGGCGGTCGACCTGCTCGGTCGCCGCCTGTCACCTCATGGACGTTTCGTAGGCGCGTGGCAACGCTATGTCGCGACATCTGGGTACCGGTAGCGTCGAACGCCGTGCGATGCGTGCGATCAGCACGCTGACTGCACATCCCTGGCCGCGTCCGCACCCGCACGGCGGACACGCGTGCGCCTGCTGGCATCCAGGCCCCGCCCAGCGGATCGGCGCTGAGCAGGGGAAACGTCGACGAGGCCGGCCGGGCGGCGAGCCGGCGCCGCCGCGCCGGACCCCCGTGCAATTGCAGCCGCGATTGCTCCGGGCACTAGGCCCTCAATTTCGAGTGACCTTCCACATGCCCCCACGTGTGGGCTACCGGCGCGTCAGGTGGCGAGGCGGGTGCCGTCGGCGGCGAAGAACGTCAGGGCGCTGGCCGGGGCGGCCAGCACGACGGGAGCGCCGGAGTCGGCGGCGCCGTCGGCCGGGACCCGCACCGCGAACGCGCCGGCCGGCGTGCGCACGTAGACCACCCGCTCGGCGCCGAGCCGCTCGGCGACGACGACGGCGCCCGGCAGCCGCAGCGAGCCGTCCGCCGGGGCCGCGGCCGCCGGGGCGGCGGGCGCCGGGGCGTCGGCCCGCGCGGCGCTGGCGGCGTCGGCCGGCGTCAGGGTCAGCTCCTCCGGGCGGGCGCCGACGGCGGCCGCGCCGGCGGGCGCGCGGACCGCGAACCCTGGGCAGCGCAGGGTCCCGTCCGCCCAGGTGCCGTCGGCGACGTTCATCGGCGGGCTGCCGACGAACGTGGCGACGAACCGGGTGGCCGGGCGGTCGTAGATCTCGTCCGGCGTACCGAGCTGCTCCAGCCGGCCGGCGTTGAGCACGGCGACCCGGTCGCCGACCGCCATCGCCTCGGCCTGGTCGTGGGTGACGAACAACGCGGTCGAGCCGAGCCGGCGCAGCAGCGCGACGATCTCCACCCGCAGCTCGACCCGCAGCTTCGCGTCCAGCCCCGACATCGGCTCGTCGAGCAGCACCACCCGGGCGCGCCTGGCCAGCGCCCGGCCGATCGCCACCCGCTGGCGCTGGCCGCCGGACATCTGCGCCGGCCGGCGGCGGGCGAGCGCGCCGATGCCGAGCATGTCCAGCGTCTCCTGGGCCCGGGCGACCGCCTCGGCCCGGCGCATCCCGCGGCCGTAGCGCAGCGCCAGGGTGAGGTTCTCCAGCGCGGTCAGGTGCGGGTACAGCGCGAAGTGCTGGAAGACCATGGCGACGTCGCGCTGGTGCGGGGGGATGTCCGCCTGGTCGACGCCGGCGAACAGCAGCCGGCCGGCACTGGGCTGCTCCAGGCCGGCACAGATCCGCAGCAGCGTGGACTTGCCTGAGCCGGACGGCCCGAGCAGGGCGACGATCTCCCCGGCCGCCACGGACATGCTCACGTCGACGAGCGCGCGGACCGAGCCGAAGTCCCGGCACAGGCCGACCATCTCGATCGGGATCCCGGACGTCCCGGCACCGCCGCCAGCAGCGGCGGCGGCGCCCTGGCCCGTGGCCCGCGACGAGGCCAGCTCGGCGGTCATGACGTGAGCCGGGTGATCTCGGTCTGCGCCTCGCGCAGCAGGGTCGCGGGGTCGCCGCCGGTCATCGCCCGCTCCACCTGCTCGGAGAGGTAGGTCGGCACCTCGCCGCCGCGGGCGCCCTGCCAGGCCGGCGCCGGCACCAGGCTGTCCCCGATCTCCCTGAACTGCACCAGCTCCGGGAACTCCTGGTAGAACGGCGCGAGCTGGTCGGCGGCCGCGGTGTCGACCGGCAGGTAGCTGACCGCCTCGGTGCTGGCCGCGACCACGTCCGGGGCGAGCAGCGAGACGACCAGCTCGACGGCCATCTCCCGCTGGCAGCGGTCGGTGGACAGCACGGTCAGCGCGTTGCCGCCGGCCGTCGGCCGCAGCGTGCCGCCCGGCAGCACCGGGAACGGCGCCACGCCGGCCCGGAACCCGTCGGCGCCCATGTCACGCAGCACCCGCAGGCCCTGGGCGAGCGAGGCGACGGTGGCCCCGACCATCGCGGTCTGCTTCTGCAGGCCGAAGCGCAGCAGGCCCTGCTGGGACGGGGAGTCCGACTGCGGGCCGTAGCTGCCGACCCTGGCCAGGAACTCCATCGCCTCGCGGGCGGCCGGCGTGTCGACGTTCGGCGAGCCGTCGGCGTTCTGGACCGGGCTGTCCTTCGAGTTGGCCAGCGAGCTCAGGTACCACTGGCCGAACTGCTCGCCGACCGGCAGGTCGATCGGCTGGATGTCCGGACTGGTCGCCTTGATCTTCTCGGCGGCGGCGAGCACCCCGTCGGTGGTGGCCAACGTGGCCGGGTCGACGCCGGCGGCCTCCAGGACGTCCAGGTTGTAGATCAGCACCGGGACCGAGACCTGCTGCGGGATGCCGATCTGCCGGCCGTCCACCTGGCCGAGCTTGACGAACCGCTGGTCGTAGGACGCCCGCAGCAGGCGCGGCGAGAACTCCTGGGCGCCGAGCTGGTTGGCGAACGTCGGCAGCAGGTCGAACCCGGCGACCGCGACGTCCGCCTGCCGGCCGGCGGCCCGGTCAGCGCTGAGCTGCTGGACCAGCTCGACGTAGTTGGTTGCGGAGCCGTTGATGGTCACGGTCAGGCCCGGGTGCTCGCGCTCCATGTAGTCCTTGCCCGATTTGGCCGCGTCGTTGAGCGCGGCGACCGTGTACATCGTCAGCGACGTCACCTGCGCGGCGCACTCGGCGGACGCCTTCGCGCCGTCGACGTTGTCCACGCCGGCCGTGGCGTCGCGGGCGGTGGGCCGCAGGCTCTCCTCGATGCCGGGGGTGTCGTCACCGCCACCGCCGCAGGCCGCCGCGGTGACCGCGAGCGAGACCGCCGTGAGCAGGACCGGGAGTGGCCTTCGGGTGCGGATCACGTCGGTTCCCTTCCAGGTGTCTCGGCCCGCGGCGGCTGGGCCGCCGCCTCGCGCGGGCCGATGGGTGCTGTGTCGCCGGCCGCTGGGGGCTGGTGGTCCGGCTGGTCTGGGTGGTGGTGGGTGCGGTCCTGGTGATGGGTCGGTCCGGGGTGCTTCGTGCTCTGGGTGCTGGTTGGTCCGGGTGCCGTGGGGCCCCCGGCGGGCCGGCGGGCTAGGCGCCGACTCCGGTGCCGGTGAGCCCGGCGGTGAGCCGGCGCTGCGCTATGAGGAAGACGACGAGGGTCGGCACGCTGATGATGAGCGCGCCCGCCGTCAGCACCGCGAAGTCCGGTATGCCCTGCGTTGGCGAGGTGAACAGGTTGACCAGGGCCAGCGGCGGAGTCGCGATGTCCGGCGAGCGGGCCACCAGCAGCGGCCACAGGTACTCGTTGAACGACAACAGGAAGCTGAACACCGAGACGGTCGCGATGGCCGGCATGGACAGCGGCACGACGACCTTCCATAGCGTCCGCCACACGCTCAGGCCGTCCATCCTGGCCGCTTCCAGGATCGAGACCGGGATCGTCAGCATGTACTGGCGCAGCAGGAAGATCGCGGCTCCGCTCGTCATGAACGGCAGCACCAGCCCGACACGGGTGTCGGCGAAGCCGAGCGCCGAGATGGTGACGTAGTTCGGGATCGCGGTGACCTGCCCCGGGATCAGCAGCGTCGCCAGCACCAGCCCGAAGAGCAGGTTGCGTCCGCGGAACGGCAGCCAGGCGAACACATAGGCGGCGGGGACCGCGGTCACCAGCTGCAGCACCAGGATCGCCAGGCTGACGATGATCCCGGTCAGCAGCGCCCGGCCGAGCCGGCCGTCCTGCCAGGCCTCGGTGAACGCGTCGACGGTGATCTCGCTCGGCAGCGGGTTGGCGGTCAGCTGCAGCGCCGACTGCGATGGGCCGAACGCGGTCCGCACCATCCAGACGAACGGCAGCAGGGCCCAGAACACGCCCACCGCGAGCACGGCCACCCGCCCCGCCAGCGAAGCCACCCGGGCCGCCGTCATGCCCGCACCTCCCCGCCGGCCGCCCCGGCCGAGCCGGTGGCCACGGCGGCGAGCTCCAGCCCGTCGCCGCCAATGCCGTCACCCATGGCCTCGGCCCGCGCCGCCCGCGCCCTGGCCCGCCGCCCGAGCGCCGCGCCCAGCAGGCCGATCAGGACCACCGCGAGGATCAGCAGCAGCGCGATCGCCGAGGCGTAGCCGATCCGGAACGAGCCGGTGAAGCCGACCTCGTAGATGTAGTAGACGATCGTCGAGCTGGAGCCGAACGGGCCGCCCTCGGTCAGCACGCTGACCGCCTCGAACGTCTGGATCGTGAAGATCGTGACGAAGACGGCGAGGAAGATCGTGGTCGGGGCCAGCAGCGGCAGTGTGATGTGCCGCAGCCGGGCGAAGCCGCGGATGCCGTCGATGTCGGCCGCCTCGTAGACCGAGGCCGGGATCGCGGTCAGCCCAGCCAGGTAGACCACGAACACGAAGCTGATCAGCCGCCACGCGCCGACCAGCGCGACCACGGGCAGTGCCGTCGACTCGTCCCCGAGCCAGTTGCGCGGCTCGGCGCCGAACCAGCCGAGCACGGTGTTCGCCAGCCCGTCCGGGCTCGGGTCGAACATGTAGGCGAACACGACGGAGATGGCCACGATGTTCGCGCTCACCGGCAGGAAGAGCGCCAGCCGTAACGCGGCCCGCCCCCGGGTCACCCGGGAGGCGGCCAGCGCCAGCGTGAGCCCGATCAGCACCGACGGGATCACCGTGATCAGGCAGTAGATCAGCGTGTTGCGGACGGCCTGGCCGAGGTCCGGGTCGTTGAACGCCTCACTCAGGTTGGCGGTGCCGACCCAGTCGAAGTCAGGGCTTGTCAGGTACTTGTTCGTGCCGGCAGTGAAGGCGGAGACGAACGCCGGGCCGAGCACGAACACCAGCAGGCCGGCCAGCGCGGGGAAGAGCAGCGTCCCCGCCCGCCAGCCGGCCGTGCCGCCAGCACCGGCCGCCGCCTGGCCGCGGCCCCGGCCGGCTCGGCCAGCACGTGCTGCCTGGTCGCCGCGGGTCCCCCCGCCCGCCCGTCTCGCCACGCTTACGCATCTTGGCCTCTCGGGTCCCGCCTGCAAAGAAGCGAAGGCATACGCGGAATGAACAGCCTCGGACGGGCTAGTGAGCTGGCGAGGCCTCTGCGACCGCCCGCTTGCCGGGCTTCGGCACCAAACGAGACTTCCGCCAGGGATCCCACTCACGCGAGATGCCTGCAACAATGGCAGGCAACCTGGCTGTCGATCTTGGGATTGCGATGAGTGACCGCACTGGTTCCGAGTGGGGACGTGTCGCCGACGATGGCACCGTCTACGTCCGGACCTCCGACGGGGAGCGCGCCGTCGGCTCCTGGCGGGCAGGCAGCCCGGATGAGGGCCTGGCCCACTTCGTACGCCGTTACGAAGACCTGTCCGCCGAGATCGAGCTGCTCGAACGGCGGGTGACGATCCCCGGCGTGGACCCGTCCGGGGTCGCGGCCAGTGCGCAGCGGCTGCTCGCCGCACTGCCCACCGCCGCCGTCGTCGGTGACCTGGCGGCGCTGCAGCGGCGGCTGGAGGCGCTGCTGGCCGCCTGCGAGGCCCGCAAGTCACAGGTTCAGGCCGAGCGCGCGGCCCGGGTGGCCAAGGCGATCGCGGCCAAGGAGGAGCTGGTCGCCGAGGCGGAACGGCTGGCCAAGAGCTCCGACTGGAAGGCGGTCAGCGAGCGCTTCCGCACCATCGGCGACGAGTTCCGCTCCATCACCGGGGTGGACAAGCGGACCGACTCCGGGCTGTGGCGGCGGATCGTCGCGGCCCGCGAGGAGTTCGCCCGCCGCCGCACCGCGCACTTCGCCGCGCTCGACACCCAGCGCGCGCGGTCGAAGGAGCGCAAGGAAGCGATCATCGCCGAGGCGGAGTCGCTGGCCAGCTCCACCGACTGGGGCCCGACGAGCGCGCGCTTCCGCGAGCTGATGGCCGACTGGAAGTCGGCCGGCCGGGCGGCCAAGGACGTCGACGACGAGCTGTGGGCCCGGTTCCGGGCGGCGCAGGACGCCTTCTTCAGCCGGCGCAACGCGGTGAACGCCCAGCGCGACGCCGAGGCGCGGGCGAACCAGGCGGCCAAGGAGGCGCTGCTGGCCGAGGCCAGCCAGCTCGACCCGGCCGACACGGACCGTTCGCTGCGCCGGCTGCGCGAGATCCAGGACCGCTGGGACGCGATCGGCCGGGTGCCGCGGGAGGGCGCCGGGCAGCTCGAGCGCCGGCTCGCCGCGATCGGCGACCGGATCCGCGAGGCAGCCGACGCCCGCTGGTCCCGCAACGACGCCGAGACCTCGCCGTTCGTCGCCAAGCTGCGGGAGAACGTCGCCCGGCTCGAGGCCAAGCTGGAGAAGGCGAAGGCCTCCGGCCGGACCAAGGACATCGCCGAGGCCGAGGCCGCGCTGGCGACCCACCGCGCCTGGCTGGCCCAGACGGCCCGCGGCTCCGACCGCTGACCCACGCCCCACCGGCCGCCCCGCGGCCGCGCGGGTGAACGGGTCCGCGGCCGCCATGGCCGACCGCCCCGGCGCCGTCGCCGGCGTCTCCTGCCCGCGCTTCCCCGCTGCCCGCCTCGTGCCGTGAGCTGCTCGCCATAGCCCCGCTGTCCGGCGAGCGACGCCTGCCCGCGCTTCCCGGCTGGCCGCGTCGTGCCGTGACGGCCGGGCCGGTCCTGGCCGCGCTCCCCCGCTGGCCGTACGTGCCGCGAGGCGGGGTGCGCGGCGGGGTGACATGTGGTCCGTGGGCGGGCGAAGAGTGCTTGCTTGCACAAACCGTCTGCTTGCCAGAGTTAGCGTTGTGGCGTACGGTAATCGGAGCCTGATGAATGCGTGTCCACCACCGGCCGCGAACGGCCGGCAGCGACGACCGACAGACGACCCGCAGAGAACAGACGGTGGGCCCGCGTCCTGGTTGGCGGAAGGAGGTCAGAAGACCTGGTGGCGGCCCTGAACGTGCGCGAGCTCGGCGACTTCATCCGGGACCAGCGGCGGGCGGCCCAGATCTCGCTGCGACAGCTCGCCAAGCAGGCGGGCGTGAGCAACCCGTACCTGAGCCAGATCGAACGCGGCCTGCGCAAGCCGTCCGCCGAGATCCTGCAGCAGATCGCCAAGGCGCTGCGCATCTCCGCGGAAGTGCTCTATGTGCAGGCCGGGATCCTGGAGGAACGGGAGGGCGGCGAGGACGTGCACACCGCCGTGCTCGCCGACGAAGTCCTGACCGCGCGCCAGAAGCAGGTCATCCTCGACATCTACGACGCGTTCCGCCGGGAGAACGCGCTCGCCGCGGAAAGCGGCGACAGCGCGGCCGATGCCCCGGCGGCACCGGACCCGGCGACACCGGACCCGGCGGCCCTGGCCGGCGTCGTCGACGCGGCTGACAACAAGGAGGGCGTGGCGCGGGGCCGTGGCCGCCGGGCCACCGGCGCCCGGGCGGCAGCCGGCACCAAGCCCGGCGAGCGGCCGGCCCCCCGCCGCCGCGCGGCCACCGCGGCGAAGGCCGGCAAGGCCCGGAGCACGGCAACGCCCGCGGACCTCGGCGCCGACACCACCGACCCGAGCGCCGCCCCTGGCCCGCGGGCCGCACTGGCCGCCACCGGCGAGCCCGCCGGCACCCAGACGGCAGGCGACGGCCTGGCCTCGCCACAGGCCTGACCGCGGCCCCGCTGGCCGTTTCGCAGCTTCATCCAGCCGGTGTGACCCAACTTGACCCTGAAGGCGGTGCACCGCAGACCCGACGAAACCGATTACGCGAATCCGCACCGGGACGCTCGTCCCGGTGATGAAGGAGATACCCAGATGCCTACCGAGCGCAGCACCAGCAGCACGACCAGGACCCGGCGGACGTCGACCGCGCGGAGCAGGACCGCCGCCAGCACGTCCGCCGCATCGTCCACCGGCGCCGGCGCCGCCACCTCCGCGAGCACGCCCAGGCCATCGGCCGGCGCCCAGGCCAACGGTGCCCGCCCGCAGCTGTCCGACGTCCGCCGCCCGCTGTACGCCTCCGTCGGCGCGGCGGACATGGCCGTCGAGAAGCTGCGCGCCCTGCCGACCACCGCGAGCAGCGAGGTGCGCCGGATCTCCGACAAGGTCGGCGAGCTGACGATCGAGGCCGTGAAGATCCCGACCCAGGTCGGCTCGGTGGTGCGCGCCCTGCCGGACGCCGTCTCCGCCCAGTTGTCCGACGTCGCGGGCCGGGCGGCGCAGCTCTACAACTCCTGGGCCGACCGGGGCGAGCAGCGGGTCACCGGGATCAAGCGCAACCCGGCCACCACCCAGGCGGTGAGCCGCACCAGGACCGCGGTCAGCCGGACCAAGGCGGCGAGCACCTCCGCCCGCCGGGCCGCCGACGCGGTCGGCAAGGCCGTCGGCGAGGCGGCCACCAGCCGCCCCCGCTGACCTGACCACCCACC
>JADGHD010000138.1 GCA_019689615.1 Frankia sp.
TGTGTGGGGGGGGCTGGTTTTTTTTTTTTTGGGGGTGGGGGGGCCGGGGCGGGGGGGGCGGCCGGGGCGGGCCCGCTACGGCCACCTGTTCGGCGCGGCGGTCCTCGCCGGCATCGGCTTCACCATCTCGCTGTTCATCACCGAGCTGGCGTTCGACAGCGAGGAGCTGCGCAACCAGGCCAAGATCGGCATCCTGGCCGGCTCGGCGACCGCCGCGGTCCTCGGCTCGGTGCTGCTGCGCTACCTGGGCGAACACCTGCCCCTGTGCTCACCGGACAGCGACGGCCTGCCGCCACCGCTGCCAGCGCGCCCCTGGCGGCAGCCAGGAGACACCGCCGACGCTGCCGACCCGGAGGGCGCTGCCAGCCCGGACGGCGCTGCCGACCTGGACTGCGCTGCCGACCTGGACTGCGCCGCCGGCCCGAACGGCGCTGCCGGCCCAGACTCGGCCACCGCCGCGGGCGGCGCCGCCGGCCCCACGCGGACCGCCACCGCGAACGGCGCCGCCGGCCCCAGAGGCACGACCGGCCCCGCCGACACCGCCGCCGCGGACGGCGCTACCAGCTCCAACGGCGCTACCAGCGCCAACGGCAGGGCCGGCGCCGGCGGGACCACCGCGGCGGGCAGTGCCACGGCCGACGGCGCCGCCGACGGCACTGCCGGCACCGAGGGCGGCGTGGACGAGCCCTCCCAGCGCTGACCGGGCTAGCGCCGGCCCGGGCCGCGCCGCAGCCAGCGGAGCGCCCTCGTCGGGCCGGCCGGCGTCGCTGCCGATGACCGGGGCGGCGAGGCGCCCGGCTCGCCCGCGGCGGCAGCGGCGGCGGCCACGTTGACCGCCCGGCGCAGCGCCGCCAGCTCCGGCCTCCCTCGGAACGGCTGCCCGTTGATGAAGATCGTCGGCGTGCCGCGGACCCCGTGTGCCACACCGTGCTCGTAGTCGGCCTCGACGGCCTCGCCGTACGGCTGGGCCGGGTCGCCGACGACGAGGTCCGGGTCCAGCCCGATCCGCTCGGCCCGCGTCCGCAGGTCGACGTCCTTGAGCCGGTCCTGGCGGGTGAACAGCAGGTCGTGCATCGGCCAGAACAGGCCGTGGGCGTGCGCGGCCTCGGCGGCGAGCGCGGCGGTCAGGGCGTACGGGTGGATCTCGAACACCGGGAAGTGCCGGAACTCGTGCCGCACCAGCCCGCCGGAGGTCTCCACCAGCTCGTGCAGGACCGGCGCCGCCCGCGCGCAGTAGGGGCACTCGAAGTCGGCGTACTCGACCAGCAGCACGGTCGCGGCCCGGTTCCCCCGCGACGGCCGTTCCTCCATGCGGATTGGGGCTCGCGCCGCCGCTGGCGGCTCGGCTGCCGGCTGGGTTGGCCGCGTACCCGGAGACTGGCCCACGACCCGATTATCCCGGCCGGCGCCGCGGGCACCGTCGCGACAGTGCTGACACCACCACTGCCAGGCACCGCCGGGCCGGAGTTAACCGGAGTTGACTGGTCAGTCCTGCGCGGGGACGTCCGCGCCAGGCACGGCGGCGGCCGAGGGGTCCACGCCGCCGGCCGGCGGACGGGAGCGCAGCAGGCAGGTCAGCCGGCAGGTGCAGACCGGCCGGCCGGCCTCGTCGGTGACCCGGATGTCGTAGGTCGCCACCGAGCGGCCGTGGCGGATCCGGGTGGCGACCGCGGTGACCGTGCCCGAGGTGACGGCGTGGTGATGGCTGGCGTTGATCTCCAGCCCGACGGCCGCGTTGCCGGGGCCGGCCGTCAGCATCGCCGCCATCGAGCCGACCGTCTCGGCGAGGACGACCGACGCCCCGCCGTGCAGCAGCCCGTACGGCTGGCGGTTGCCCTCGACCGGCATCGTCCCGACGACCCGCTCCGGCGAGGCCTCGACCAGCGTGATGCCCATCTTGTCGTTGAGCTCGCCGCGGAACTTGTTCAACAGCGCGACCAGCTCAGCCTGGTCCGCCGGCACCTGGAGCCCGGCGCCACCGGCCGGATCAGCGTCAGCACTCACTCCACGCAGCCTAGGACCAACCGCCGATGGCCGGCGGGGCCGGGGCAGGCAAGCGCGGGGCAGGCCGGGGCCTACTCGCGTGGGAGGCGGATCAAAGCTTCCTGGACGACGGTGGCGACCAGGGTGCTCCGGGTGTCGTAGACCTCGCCGACGGCCAGGCCACGGGCGTTCGCGGCGGTCGGGCTGGACTGGTCGAACAGCAGCCAGTCGTCGGCCCGGAACGGGCGGTGGAACCAGACCGCGTGGTCGAGCGAGGTGAGCTGGACGCCGGCCCGGTAGCCGCCGTGCGGGCGCAGGGTGGTGTGCGCGAGGGTCAGGTCCGACATGTAGACCAGCGCGCAGGCGTGGGTGTGCTGGTCGTCGGGGAGCGCGTCGGTCACCCGCATCCAGGTCCGCAGCCGCCCCGGGGCCGGGCTCGGGCCATCGGCGAACGGGCCGGCTGGCGCGGCGTCGCTGGGTGCTGCCTCGGCGGTCGGCCGGACGACGCGGACCTCGAAGCCACGGCGGCTGAAGGGGTCGACCTCGTCGTCCGCCGGCTCGGCCGCCGCGGTGCTGGGGCCACCCAGCAGCGGCTCGGCGTCCGGGGGCGCGATCACCCGGGGCGCGGGCCGCTGGTGGGCGAGCGGGCTGTCCTCGTAGCGGTGGAACGACGCGGACAGGACGAAGATCGCCTCGTCGCGCTGGATCGCGGTGATCCGGCGGGTGGTGAACGAGCCGCCGTCGCGGATCCGCTCGACCCGGTAGTCGATCGGCAGGCGGGTGTCACCGGGGCGGACGAAGTAGCTGTGCAGCGAGTGCGCGGGCCGGGACGGGTCAACCGTCGCCGCGGCGGCGACCAGCGCGTGCGCAGCGACCTGGCCGCCGAACGCGCGCAGCGGCGCGCCCTCGTGGCTGAAGCCGCGGAACAGGTCAGGCTCCGGCTGCTCCAGCGTCAGCAGGGACAGGAAGCCGCCGCCGCGAGCGGTTGCCGGGCCCGCCGTCGTCTCGGGTGCCGCCGAACCGGCCGTGCCTGCCTCGACCGCACCCACGTCGACCTCCGCCAGGCGTCCTGGCCCATCCACTTGTCCTGCCGGGCCAGCGCGGGGCCAGGGCCCGGCTCGCCCGAGACGACGTTACCCGCTGATCAGATCGACTGTTCTATGGCCATCGCCACCCTGTGACCGTGCGGCCCCACCGGACAGGCTCGCCGCTGCGGGCGTGACCGGCTCATCGACGAGGGCGAACGGGTCAGCAGAGCCGGGCGGCGAGCAGGCAGACGTCGTTCTCCAGCTCCTGGTCGGCGGGGGCGGCAGCGGCCGCCCCGGCCTTCGACGCCGCCCCGGCCCGGTCCGCGCCGACGGGCGCGAGCTGGGCGACCAGCTCGTCGCACGCCGCAGCGAGCGGGGCGGGTGTCGTCCCGTCAGCAGCGACGGTGCCGAACGTCCTGGCGGCGGCCGTCGCCAGGAGGTCGAGGCGGTACGCCAGCGGCATGCCGGGCCGGTCCACCAGGCCGGCCGTGTAGAAGAGCACGGTCGCGCCGAGCGGCACGGTGACGGCGCTCTGCGGGTACTCGCTGTCCTGGGCCGCGCCCAGCAGCGGTCCGTGCACGTCGCCGAGGAAGGACGCCTCGCCGTCGTGGACGAGCACCGGCGGCGGGTGGCCGGCGCTCGACCAGGTCAGCCGGCCGGTGGGGATGTCGAGCCGGGCGGCGACGGCGGAGGCCGGGACGGCCGTTCCCCGGGCGACCAGGACGTCGGTCAGCCGGGTGATGATCTCCGACGGGTCCATCCCCAGCAGCGCGTAGGCCCGTGCGGCGTGGCAGAGCTCGGCGGTCAGCGCGGCCGCCGCCGGGCCGTGGCCGCCCACGTCACCGGCGTCGAGCAGCACCCTGTCGGCGGACAGGGCGGTGACGTCGTACCAGTCGCCGCCGACCCGCCGCGCGTCCGACGCCGGTACCCGGCGGGCTGCGAGGTCGAGGCCCGGCAGCGCCGGCAGCGTCCTGGGCGCGAGCGACTCCCAGGACGCCCGGGCGGCGGCGAGCTCGACGGCGCGCTCGTCCGCCGGCTCGACCAGGGCCGCGACGCCGGCGGCGGCGGTGCCGGGGCCCGGGGGCGCCGCGGCCATCGCCGCTGCCAGGGCGCTGGGCAGCTCGCGGGCGACAGCCGCCGCGACCGTGTCGGTGACCGCGCTGGCGAGCGTCTCCTGCAGCGCCTCCGCGAGCCCCGTGGCCAGCGCGTCCGTGACCGCCTCCGCCACCGCCTCCCCGAGCATCGCCGCGACCACGGCGTCGGCGGCCGACCTCACCCGCAGCCCGCCGCCCGTCGCCGTCCCGGCATCCTGGCCGGTCCTGGCCGTTCCCGCGGCCACCCGGCCGGCGCCTGGGCTGCCCGCCCGCGCGGTCACGTCCGGCCGGGCTTTGTCGTGCTGGGCGTTCTCGCGCCGGGTGCTCTCGGCCGCTGCTCGCTCCACTGCCCACCCCGCTCGACGTCGATGTCCGCTGCCGAAGTACCCGGCGCAGCCCGGCAGAACCCGGCCACCAGGCAGCCCGGCCGGGCACCTGCCGCCGAGCCGCTCCAGCGCGGGGCACGCCAGCCCGGCCGCCACGGGCCCGGCCGAGGGCGGCACGTGGGGAGGTGGTGGGAGCGCGCTGATGTGCCATGCTCGGCTCATGGCGCGATTTGCCCGGGTTGGTCCCGGCGGTCGGCCGCGACGGTGGGTGGCCGGTGGTGCCCGGGCGCTGGGCGTGGTGCTCGCCGCCGTGCTGGCCGTCGGCGCGGCCGGCTGTGGTGGGGACGGGGCGGACAGCCCTCCCCGTGCGGGCGCCGCCACGGACGACGGCTGCCCGGACTGGCCGGACTGCGCCTCGCGGGGCACGGACGGACCGGCCGACGGCGGGGCGGACGGACCGGCCGACGGCGGCCCCGACGCCGTCGGCGGAAGCGACCAGCCACCGAACTACGGCGACAACCGCCGCTGGCGGGAGCGCGGCGAGCTGAGCGCGGCCGACGACGCGGCCGGGGCCGCGGCGGCCGAGCGGATCCGGCCCGAGCTGGAGCGGCTGCGGGCGAACGGCGACCTCGCCGCGGACGAGGTGCGCGCCGCGCTGGTCGGGCTCGGCTTCCCGGCCGGGGACATCGCCGTGCAGGAGTTCGCCGAGCGGACCGTGCTCGCCTCCCCCGGCCCGGGTGCGGCGTTCGGGGTCCGGGTCGGCGACGCTGGGTGCGTGGTCGGCAGCGTGTCGCCGGACGGGGTGCGCACCGAGGTCACCGGGGCGGCCGCGGAGTTCGGCTGCCTGGAGCCGTTCACTCACTGACGACAGGAACGCCGCGGCAGCGGCCACTGCTGGGCTGCTGCCGCGGCGGGATGACCTGCCGGCGCCGGTCGTGGCTAGCGGGAGCCGCTCACCCGGGAGCGCGCCGCGTCGAGCACCTTGCGGGGCAGGACCGGGGCGTCGCGGCCGGTGCCGAGGACGCCACCCGGCCGGGAGCCCGTCGAGCTGGCCGCCTTCTCCTCGTGGTACTCCTCCTCGACGTTCACCGACCAGATGTCGTGGTCCATGCCCTTGACGATGTTCTCGACGGTGAGCATCGCGGTGTACATCGAGTGGTCGGCGTTGTTGTAGCGGAACATGCCGTTACGGCCGACCGGGTGCACGTTGGGGGCGTAGTCGGTGAGCCAGCCGCGGATGACGTCGACGTTCGCCTGGTAGCGGTCGTCGTAGATCGGGTACGCCTTGGGCTGGCGGACGACGTAACCGGCCTCGATGTCCTGGTAACGGACCAGGCCAAGCCGGTCGAGCTCCTGCTTGCCCTGCTCGATGAGCTTCTCGTCGCTGGCGGTCCAGTCCGCGTCGTTCTCGAAGACGGTGTATTCGAGGCCGAGCACGTTCCGGCCGTCCTTGACCAGGTACGGCGACCAGGAGGCGAAGTTCTGGATCCGCATCGTGCGGACCGACGGGTCGTGGATGTAGATCCAGTTGTCGGTCCAGGAGACCGCGTGCGACGGGACCACCAGGGCGACCGTGAGGAAGTCGCGGTAGCGCAGGTCCTTGGCGGCCTTCAGGACCCGCGGCGGGACCGCCGGATCCATGATCTGGATCAGCTCGGAGATCGGCATCGAGGAGATGATCTCGGTCGCCGGGAAGGTCGTGGTGCCGCCGTCGGCGTGCTCCGCGACGACCTCGTAGGCCCTTCCGTCCTGGTGGCGGATCCTGGAGACCCTGGTCTCCATGATGACCTTGGAGCCCTGCGCGACCACCTTGTCGCGGCAGACCTCCCACATCATCCCGGGGCCGTACTTCGGGTACTCGAACTCCTCGATGAGGGAGGTGATCTCCTTCTGGTTACGGCTCGGGGTAATCGCGTTGAGGATCGCGTTGCCCAGGTTCAGGCTCTTTACCCGCTGTGCCGCCCAGTCCGCCGGCATCTCGCTGACCGGGACACCCCAGACCTTCTCCGTGTACGTCTTGAAGAACGTCCGGTAGAGCCGCCAACCGAACCGCGCGACCAGCCAGCTCTCGTAGTCGGACTGGTCCTTCGGCGGGCTGATCCGGGCACGCAGGTAGGAGGCGATGCACAGCGCCGCCTCGCGGGGGCCCAGGTTCTGCAGCGCGTTCAGCGCCTTGATCGGGTAGTCGTAGTACTTGCCCTGGTAGAAGATCCGGCTCTTGCGCGGACGCAGCAGGAAGTCCTCCTTCGGGAGGATCTCGTGCCAGAAGTCCTCAACCCGCTGGACCTTGGTGAAGAACCGGTGGCCACCGATGTCGAACCGCCAGCCGTCCCGCTCCACCGTCCTGGAGATGCCGCCGACCTGGGTGTCCGCTTCGATGATCGTCGAGGCGATCCCGTACCGGTGCAACTCGTAGGAGGCGGTGAGGCCCGCCGGCCCGGCGCCGATGACGACGACGTCCGGCTGGGAACCGGGTCCTGGAGCTACGTTTTCCGACATCAAGACTCAGCCGTTCCTTGGGGTGGTAGATCGGTCATGGGTGACGCGAGGCGGACGGGCCGCACCGCGCCCGCGGCAGCCTGAATGCGGTCACCCAGTGTGACAGACGCGACGGCGGACTCCCCCGCCCCGAACTCGCCCCGCCGACGGCCGCGGCGCGTCGCCCACCCGGGAGCGAGCAGCTCACGCATCGTCGGCTCCGCCTCGTTCGCTGGGCTGGGGATCCCGGTGCCTGGGACAGAAGCAGACCGGGTTATCCGCTTCGCGCACACTGTAA
This sequence comes from Frankia sp., assembly GCA_019689615.1. Taxonomy (GTDB): domain Bacteria; phylum Actinomycetota; class Actinomycetes; order Frankiales; family Frankiaceae; genus Pseudofrankia. The sequence continues at coordinate 7,208 of JADGHD010000138.1, forward strand.
CGGGCAGGACCGACGGCGAATCGAACGGGGGTCGCGCGGCGCGGCTCACGTCCGCTCCGCGTTGTCGGCCAGCCCACATTGGCCGCCGGGCCGCTGGCCCTCCGCGACCGGGCTCGCCCGCCAAATGCGTTTACGGAAAGTAACGAAATCCGGCACGTTCCGCGCGACACGCCGAGCCTGTGCGTGCGCTGTGAAACCGCGCGGATTCGCCGCAGGACAGGCCCCGCCCCGGCCGGGCCGGCCATCGCCGGGCGAACGCCGACGACCGCGCCGGCCGGCCGGGCCAGCCGCCCGCGAGCGGCCCGGGACATCAGCCAAGGGCGAGGCTCAGGCATGCCGCCAGCGCGACGACCGCGGCCAGCGCGACCCGCGCCCGGGCCAGGCCAGCGGCCCGCGGCGCCGCCCCGGGAGCCGCCGCCGCTGCCGCGACCGGGCCGGCCACGACCAGCAGTACGACACCGGCCCACAGCAGCGGCCCGGCCAGCGCGGCGTCGAGCCGGACGAAGCCGCCGACGACGGCAGCCGCGAGCCCGGTGACCGCCAGCCACAGCGGCAGCAGCGACACCCGGGTCAGGCCGGCCGGCAGGAGCGACCCGCTCCGGCCGGGCCGCCCGCGCCACCCTCGGTAACCGTGCGGGCGTGACCGGTGACGCAACCTGCGGGCGACGTGCCGGGCCCGACCGGGCGCCCACCAGGGGCCGCTCCGGCCGCCTCGGACGAACACCAGCCCCAGCGCCATGACCGACACCGGGATGGCAAGGAGCCAGCTGGCCACCATCCCCAGCAGCCCACCGGCCAGCCGGCCGCCGGTCGGCCGCGGGCGGCGGGCCCGGGCCGCCGGCCTGGGGCCGCGGCCCGCGAGCTCGGTGCCGGCGACGGCGGTCAGGAACAGCGCCGCCGTGAGCAGGTAGGGCAGGCCGAAGCCCAGCCAGGCACCGACGTCGGCGCCGCCGCCCGGCCAGGCGCCGCCGAACACCACCAGCGGCGGGACCGCCCACACCCCGACCTGGGCGACCAGCAGCAGTGGGGTGAGCGTGTCCAGCAGCAGGTGGGCCCGCTGCCGCCCGGTCAGCCCCGCCTTGCGCAAGGGGTTGTCGAACAGCAGGATGCGCAGCCGGTCGGCGGCCCGGTCGGTGAGCATCCCGGCGGCCACGGCGGCCGGCCGGGCGGCCCTGGTGGCCACCGGCACCGGGTGGAACACGCTGTGCCAGCCGGCGGCCAGCAGCTCATAGGACGTCCGCGGCTCCTCGGCCGCGCCGCGCGGGCTGAAGCCGTCCACGGTCTCGATCGCCGCCCGCCGGTACAGCGTGCCGCTGCTGGCATCGGCGAACGCCGCGCCGTCCCGGTCCCGGGCGGCCGCCGCCAGCCGGGCGACGGCGGGCGCCACCCGGTCCGCCACGGCGTTGGCCGAGCCCGGCTCGGCCCGGGGCACCGAGGTCACCAGGCCGACGTGCGGGTCGCGCAGGTAGCCGAGCAGCTGGTGGCCGGCGTCGGGACTGACGACGTCGCCGGCGTCGAGCACCAGCACGGCGTCGCCGTCGGTGCGGGTGAGCGCGTCGTTGAGCAGCGCGGCCCGCCCGGCCGGGCCCCGGCTGCGGGCCAGGCAGACCGCGTCGTGCCGCAGCGCCAACGACTCGGCGGTCTGGGCGGAGCGGCCACCGGCCAGCCGGCCGTCGTGCAGGAGGAAGGTCCGGTGCGGGTAGGTGATGCCCTTCGCCGCGATCAGGGAGCGGTCGATGGCCGCCAGCGGCTCGCCCCCGGCGACGACGAAGACGTCCAGCGTGCCGGCCGGTGCCGGTGGCCGGCGGGCGAAGCCGCGGTTGGCCCGGGCCGCCCCGGCCGCGAGCCCGGCGAGCAGGAGGTAGGCGGCCACCTCCGCGGCCAGGCAGAGGGCGCCGGCCGCCCCGGCGTCGCCGATCGTGCGCAACCGCCAGGCCAGGTAGCAGGCGCCGGCCACGATGACCGCCACGGCGGCGACCGGCTCCGCGACCGCGGCGACCGACGTGGGGTCGGTGGGGTGCCAGCCCACCCGGACGGTGGCCCCGTCCCATGGGGCCGCCAGGCCCGGCTCCGCCCGCGGGCGCGAGGCCGGCTGGTCGCTGTCCCCGCGCGGCTCGCCGCTCGCCGCCCGGGCGGGGCCGCCAGGGTCCCGCCCGGCGCGACCCTCGGCGGCCGGCCCGGCAGCAGGCCCAGCGGCATGTTCGGTAGCCGACCCGGCGGCACGCTCGGCAGCCGACCCGGCGGCACGCTCGGCAGCCGACCCGGCGGGACGTTCGGCGGCCGGCCCGGCGGGATGGTCGACGGTCGGCCCGGCGGGATGGCCGGTCGTCGGCCCGCTGGGGGGCTCGGTCGCCGGCCGGGCGCGGTTGCCCGCCGCGGGCCGCGCGGCGCCCCTGGCCGTCGGCCGGGCGCTGCTGCCCGCGACCGGTCGCGCGGGACCCTCGGCAGCCGCAGGCGCGGGGCTGTCGATGGCCGGGGGCGCTGAGCCAGCGGCCGGGAGAGCCGCCCTGCCGCCGCTGGCGGCGCTGCCCGGGCTGTCGGCGCCGTCGGTGCCGGCGGCCTCGGCCCCGGCCGCGCCGGCCTCGATGGCGTTGCCGGTGCTCTGGCGGGGGATGTTGGTGACCGCGACCTCGGCGCTCACGGTGAACGTCACCGGGGCCGCGGCGCCCTGCTGGCGGCCGGGGCGCGCGCCGCCCGTCCGCTCCCCCGGTGGCCGCTGCGCCGGGATGACCGTCCGGCCCGCCGTCCGCTGGGGTGCCTGTTCCTTCCCCCCGCCCGACCGCTTG
>JADGHD010000139.1 GCA_019689615.1 Frankia sp.
GCCACCGTCCGCCCCCGCCACCGCCGCCATCTCCGGGCCCGGCGCGCCCGGCACGGGCTCGCTGGCCACCGCCTTCCCGCGACCCGCCGCCGGCCTGTCGGCCGCGCCGGCGACCGCCGACCGATGACCAGCGCGACCCCGGTCACCGGGACGGGCGGCGGCAGCCGGATCGACGCGATGCTGGCCAGGGCCCGGGCCAGGCTGCGGCGGGTCGACGCCAGGCGGGCGGCGGCCGAGGTCGAGCGCGGGGCGGTGCTGGTTGACATCCGGCCGGCCGCGCAGCGCGCCGAGGAGGGGGAGATCCCCGGCGCGCTCGTCATCGAGCGCAACGTGCTGGAGTGGCGGCTCGACCCGACGAGCGACGCCCGGCTGCCCGTCGCCACCGGTGACGACCTGCGCGTGATCATCATCTGCTCGGAGGGCTATACCTCGAGCCTCGCCGCCGCCTCGCTGCAGGAGCTGGGGCTGCGCAACGCCACCGACGTGATCGACGGCTACCACGCCTGGCGGCGGGCCGGCCTGCCCACGACGTCCACGGCCGCGGCAGCCGCTCCCGCGGTGCCCTCCGGTCAGCGGCTGCCGCAATCGCGGTTGGCGCAATCGGACGACAGCGCGAGTGGCTTCGCTCACAATAGGCCGGGATAAAGTATTCGATTTTCCCGGGATGCCCGGGAGCGTGGGCGCGCGGCAAGGGGTGTGGCGATGTACGACCTGATCATCCGAGGCGGGACCGTCGTCGATGGCACGGGCGCCCCGGCCAGGACGGCCGACGTCGCGGTCACCGACGGGCGGATCGTCGCCGTCGGCGCGGTCGACGGCCAGGCGCGCCGGGTGGCGGACGCCGATGGGCTGGTGGTCACGCCGGGGTTCGTCGACATCCACACCCACTACGACGGGCAGGCCACCTGGGACCCGGTGCTCGCGCCGTCGTCGTGGCACGGGGTGACCTCCGTTGCCATGGGCAACTGCGGCGTCGGCTTCGCGCCGGCGGCGCCGGACAGGCACGACTGGCTGATCGGGATGATGGAGGGCGTCGAGGACATCCCGGGCACGGCCCTGGCCGAGGGGCTGACCTGGGAGTGGGAGTCGTTCCCCGAGTACCTCGACGCGCTGGACCGGCTGCCGCGTTCGATCGACGTGGGCGCGCACGTGCCGCACGCCGCGCTGCGGGCGTACGTGATGGGGGAGCGCGGCGCCGACCCGGGGCAGGCGCCGACCGACGACGAGCTGGAGCGGATGACGCGGCTGCTCACCGAGGCCGTCGCCGCGGGCGGGCTCGGGCTCGCCACCTCGCGCACCGAGTTCCACCGCACCGTGCACGGCGACAACCTCGGCACCCTGCGCGCCGGCTCCCGGGAGCTCACGGCGCTCGCCGGCACGCTGCGCGGCACCGGCGGGGTGCTGCAGGTGATCTCCGACGCCTACCAGTCGCGCGACGACGAGTTCGTGCGCGCCGAACTGGCGCTGCTGGAGGCGATGGTGACGACGGCCGGCCGGCCGCTCAGCCTGTCCGTGCAGCAGCCGGCCTCGGCCCCGGGGCGCTGGCGCGAGCTGCAGGACTGGGCGGCCGACTGCGCGCGCCGCGGCCTCGGCGTCTGGACGCAGGTCGCGCCGCGTCCGATCGGCGTGCTCATCGGCCTGACCTCGAGCGTCAACCCGTTCGGCCGCTGCCCGACCGTCCAGGGCCTGGCGGGCCCTGGCCACGACGAGCGGGTGCGCGCGCTGCGCGAGCCGGGAACGCGGGAGGCGGTCCTGCGGGAGTACGTCGCCTTCGTCGAGGCGCTGCCGACGGCGTTCCCGACCATCACCGGGTTCGACCGGATGTACCGGCTCGGGGACCCGGTCGACTACGACCTCAGCCACCAGACGCCGATCGCCCCGCCCGGCGTGAGCACCGCCGAGGGCGCCGCCCTGCTCTACGACGCGCTGCTGGAGGAGAACGGCCACCGGCTGCTCTACCTGCCGCTGTTCAACTTCGTCGACGGCAACCTGGACACCGTGCGGGCGATGCTGGCCAGCGAGCGGGCGCTGTTCGGCCTGTCCGACGCCGGCGCGCACTGCCGTGCGATCAGCGACGGCAGCTTCACCACCACGTTCCTGGCGCTGTGGGGCCGCGACCGCACCGACGGCCTGCCGCTGGAGCAGGTGGTCGCCCGGATCACCAGCGCCACCGCCCGCCACGTCGGCTGGCGTGACCGGGGCGAGCTGCGGCCGGGCCTGCTCGCCGACATCAACGTCATCGACCTCGACGCGCTCGGCTGCGCGCCCCCGGCCATCGTCGCCGACCTGCCGGCCGGCGGCTCCCGCCTGCTGCAGCGCGCCTACGGCTACCGGCACACGTTCAAGTCCGGCGTCGAGACCTTCGCCGACGGGGAGCCCACCGGCGAGCTGCCGGGCCGCCTGCTGCGCGGCGCCAGGGGCTGACGGGCGTCCCGGCCGGCGCCGGGCCGTTTGGCGCGGCGCCGGCCCGTTGGTCAGTCCGGGACGCGGTAGCCGCCGATCTCGTCGCGCAGGCTCACCACCTCGCCGATCACGATGACGGCCGGGGATCCGATGCCGGAGGCGGCGACGGCGTCGGCGATGGTCCCGAGCGTGCCGACGACCACGCGCTGCGCGGGCGTCCCGCCGGCGTGCACGACGGCGACCGGGGTGTCCGCCGGCCGGCCCCGCTTGACCAGCTCCTCGGTGATTCCCGGCAGCGCCTTGACGCCCATGAGCACGACGATCGTGCCGGGGCCGGCGGCGAGCGCGTCCCAGTTCGACGTTGAGCCGGGGTGCGACGGGTCGACGTGCCCGGAGACGACGGCGACGTCCTGGGTCAGGCCACGGTGGGTGACCGGGATGCCGACCATCGCCGGCACCGCGATCGCGCTGGTCACCCCGGGCACGACCTCGCAGGGCACGCCGGCGGCGGCGCAGGCCATCGCCTCCTCGCCGCCCCGGCCGAACAGGAACGGGTCGCCGCCCTTGAGCCGCACGACCCGCTGGCCGCGCCGGGCCCGCTCGACCAGCAGCTCGTTGATGGCGGTCTGGGAGAGGTTGTGGCCGTGCGGGCCCTTGCCCGCGTCGATGACCTCCACCTGCTGGCGCAGGTCGGCCAAGAGGGCGCGCGGGGCCAGCCGGTCGACGACGACGACGTCCGCGCGGCGCAGCAGCTCCAGCCCGCGCAGGGTGATCAGGTCCGCCGGGCCCGGCCCGCCGCCGACCAGCGCGACCCAGCCGGCCGGCCCTGCTGGCGGTGGCGCGGTGGGCGGCGCCGCCGGTGCGGTCGGCACGTCAGCGGTCGGGTCGTCGGGGGAGGCCATGCTCGCAGTCTGCCCGCTCGGCGCGGTCGGCGGCCGGGCAGGCGTCGCCCAGCCCGCTCACCCCCGACAGCTCCGTCACCTCCGCGAGGTCCGGCAGGTCCGCGAGGTCCGGCAACTGCGCGAGGTCCGGCAGCTCCGGCAGCACCACCAGGCCGGGCAGCGCCGGGTCCACCAGCTCGACCGGTTCGGCGAGGTCGGCGACGTCGGCGAGGCTCAGCTGGTCGGGCGGCTCGGTCTGCTCCAGCAGGTCGAGGGCCTCCAGCGCCTCGAGGATCTCCAGCAGGATGGCTGCGTCGGGCGACCGCCAGGTGCCGTGCGGCCGCGCCCGCCGCTGCCGGCGGCGGCGCACCGGCCGCGGCGACCAGCCCCAGGCCAGCGACCAACGCCCGGACGCCGGACGACGTCGTCCTCGTGGGCTAGCCGGCGGCCGGGTGCGCACCTTGGGTGGCCGTCTCCGCTAGCCGACGTTCGTCTCGTTCGCCCGACGCCAGCGGATCTCGGCGTCGATGAACTCGTCGATCTCGCCGTCCAGCACCGCGCTGGTGTTGGACGTCTCCACCTCGGTCCGCAGGTCCTTCACCATCTGGTACGGGTGGAGCACGTAGTTGCGGATCTGTGAACCGAACGAGACATCCTGTGGGCCGCCGGTAAGGCGCTGTTTCTCGGCCGCTTCCTCCGCACGCCGTCGTTCCAGCAGCTTTGCCTGCAGAACGACCATCGCGGCCGCCTTGTTCTGCAACTGGCTGCGCTCGTTCTGGCAGGTGACGACAATTCCGGTCGGCAGGTGGGTGATCCGGACAGCGGAGTCTGTCGTGTTCACGCCCTGCCCGCCTGGGCCAGAAGACCGGAAGATGTCGATCCGAAGGTCCTTCTCGTCGATCTCGACGTGGTCGGACTGCTCGACGACCGGGGTGACCTCGACGCCGGCGAACGACGTCTGCCTGCGGCTCTGGTTGTCGAACGGGCTGATCCGGACCAGGCGGTGGACACCGTGCTCGCTGCGCAGCGTCCCGTAGGCGTAGGGGGCCTTCACCACGAAGGTGGCCGACTTCAGGCCGGCCTCCTCGGCCTCCGATGTGTCGTAGATCTCGGTGGTGTAGCCGTGGCGCTCGGCCCAGCGCAGGTACATCCGCAGCAGCATCGCCGCCCAGTCGGCGGCGTCCACCCCACCGGCCCCGGCCGACAACTGGATGATCGCGTCCCGCTCGTCGTACTCGCCGGAGAGCAGCGTGCGGACCTCCAGCGCGGAGATGTCCTTCTTCAGGCCGGGAAGCTCCGCGGCCGCCTCGGCCATGAGGTCGTCGTCCTGCAGGTCGAAGGCCGCGACCACGTCGTCGAGACGGCGGCGCAGGCCCTCCACCCTGGTGAGGTCCGCGCGCGTCGACGACAGCTTCCGGGTGACCGTCTGCGCCCGCTCCTGGTCGCTCCACAGGCCGGGGTCAGCGGCCTCCTGCTCCAGCTCCGCGACGCGCCGACGCAGGCCCTCGACGTCCAGCACGGTCTCGATACCGGTCAGCATGGCGTCGAGGTTCTTGAGCTCCTCCGCGAAGTCGCCGGCCATGTGCTCCACCTTACCGGCGCCGCCCTGGCCCCCTCGGCCAGCGGCCCTGGCGGCAGGGCGCGGCCGGGCCGGCTCGCCGGCCAGCGCGGACGCCTGGCTGCCCTGGTGATCGCCTTCCCCGCGGAAACGGTGGCCTGGCGGGCTCGGCCGGGCGCGGCGCCCGGCTCCGGCGGCGGGTGCCGGCGAGGGCCCGCCCGGGGCCGGCTGCCAGGTCCGGGGGGCCGGTCCCGGGCGCTGCTCGCGTTTGCGCTCAGTGCGCCCGCCGGGCATGCGGATGCGGGAGAAATGCGGCCCCGGGCTTCACGGGAATGCAACATGCAATAGCTTCGCGATACCTGGGCGAAACGTGGGTGGCCTTCCCCGTCATCGAATGTGACTGCCGGTCATGGGATGCATCCGGAAGCGACGAAGCCCACAGCCACAGGCGGTTGTCCCGGCGCCACCGGGCCCGGACGAACGCTATCTTCAAACCAAGGTTCCCGCCAGACGGTGAGGTGCGGAAGATGGGCTCTCGGCACGGCCAGTTCGATCCTCGGACCACTGCGCCCGCGGTCTGGACCCACTCCTCCTATACCGGCCTGGCTGAACGTGGCACCGCTGCCGCCTGTGACGGCAGAGCACGGAGGCACTCGCCATGGGGAACGACGTCGACCGGCGTTTCCTGCTGCGCTCCCTCGGGGCTACGGCGGTGGTCGCGGTGAGCCTGGACGAGCTGCACAACACCAACGAGCTGCACCAGGTGTGCGTCGTCGCGCTGGAGCGGGCGATCGACGGCTACGAGACCACCGACCTGACGGCGACGGCCTCGTCCATGCGGCCGCTGGAGAGCACCACCCGGGACATCCCGCGCCAGCGCCGGCTGCGTGGCCGCGACGCCCTCGACTGGATGCGCCTGCACGCCGCGGTCACGATGGTCTCCGCCGGCACCGACTACGACCGTGGCCTGCACTCCGACGCCGCCACCCGGTCCGACCGGGCCGCGAGCCTGGCCAGGGCGGCCGGCGACGGCCCGCTGGCGGCACGGGCGCTCGCGCTGCGGGCCCGGATGGTCCGCCAGCACAGCCCCGCCGTCTCCCTGCAGATCGCGGGCGCTGCGGCCCGGATCGCCGGGCACAGCCCCGCGCGGGCGATGATCGCTGGGAAGGTGGTCGCCGGGGCCTACGCGGCGGTCGGTGACGTGGCCGGCGTGCGCGACGCGATCGCCCGGGCCTGGCGGACGATGGAGGCCCTTGACGAGTCGGCGTACGGCCGGCCGGGCTTCTCGCTGGACACCTACTCCCCGGCGGACCTGGCGCTGGCCTCCGCCGAGGCGCTGACGACGGTCGGCGTGGCCGACGAGGCCATGCCCTACCTGGAGCGCGCCGCCGCGCTGATCCGCGACAGCGGCCAGACCGGCATGATCGTCTCCATCCACATGGCCCAGGCCAGGGCCGCCGTCAGCCGCTCGCGGCCGGACCACCACGAGGCGGCCGAGCACGCCGCCGCCGCGGTGGCGCTCGCGGCCGCCCGCCCGGCCGAGTGGGTCGCCCGCCTCGTCCGCGACGTCTCCGCCCGCGCCTACGAGCGCACCGGCCACGCCCTCGACGACCTGGTCGCCGCCACCGCCTCCTGGATCGGCCGCTAGTAGGACTTTGTTGGGTGACTCCGAGGAGTTGCCCGGGCGACCGGAAAGATCACTATTGAAGCGGTGCTGTCATCAGGTTCGTTCGCCCACATCCCACGCGAACAGGCCACCGTCGGCGCGCTTCGCGCCCACACCGACGGCCACGGCGTCTCCATCCGCGCTCTCAGCCACCACCAGGTCGACCCAGCCGAACGCCTCGCCGCCTACACGGTTCAGCGAGACTCGATGTATGGCTTTCGTCGTTGTGGGGAATGGATGGGGCACACCTGGGTCGCGGATGTGCCCCACGACCGATAGCCCGAGGGATATAGGCCAGGTCAGAACGGGTGCGCCGCCAGGGACTCGAACCCCGAACCCGCGGATTGAGAGCGCCTCCACCACTACGACAGTGCTGTCTCAGGCGATCTGGTGCAGGTCGTTGCCGTAGTCGAAAATGATCCGCATCCGGGCACCCAGCGCCCGTGCATAACGGCTGAGAGTGGCAACCTCGTTGGCCTCGAGATCACCGTTCTCGATCTGGCTGACCCGTCCGGGAGACACACCCATCGACTCCGCGACCTGGCGCTGCGTCAGCCCCAACCGGATGCGCTCCTGCGCGAGGTGAAAGGCACTGGCCCACGCCTCGGTACGGGCTCGTTCCGTGGCCAGTGCCTCGTCGTCGCCGTCGTGCAACTCCGCGCGGATCTCGTCCCAGTCGTAGAACTCGGTCATGAGCCCTCCCTCCGCTTCCTCTCAACAGCTACCCAGTTGGCGTATCGGATCGCCACCTCGCGGCCCGACCGTGGCCGAAGCTCCTTGAGGTTCTTGATCTTCGATCCCGTCAGGGTGTCCACCAGCGGGCGGCCGAGACCGGGCCCGGCCTCGGCAAGCATGTCAATCGCCACGTTGACCGATCGGTAGGTGTCCGAGTCGTCTTGGCGCAGCGCACGCAGCCAGTCCCGCACCTCCCGTGTCGTCTTGATCGTCCAACGAGGGGACAGGTCCGCGGACATGACCCGCACTATAGCTTGACCTAAACATCACGCAAGTCGGGGACGCCACTTCCCCAACAGCCCGACCAGTCATCACGTAGCCCCGGTCGGCTGTCCTGACCTCCGCCCTGATCGTGAGTTGACCGTGTCGCCGCAGATCCACGGGAAGCTGCCCAGCCAGGCCCGCCTGCCCGGCCTTCGTTACGGGGCGGCCGGGCGGACAAGGGACTGGGCCTGGGCGGCGGCCTCGACGGTGACCGGGCCGATGCCGAGGAAGCCCACGAGCGGCAGGTTGACGACGCGGCTGCCGCGGACCTCGACGGTGCCCTCGTCGACCAGCGCCGCGGTGAGCGCCGTGGAGCCGGACGGGTCGGCCTGGCGCTGGTACTCGTCGACCGCTGCCTGCACGTCGGCCAGTGGAAGCCGCTCAAACCGGTCGGTGGCCGTGTAGACGGCGAACTCGTCGATCCGTTGCGCGGCGGCCAGTGCCGCGCCGTCCGCTGCCGAGGCGACCGAACGCCGGGCGAGGTACACCGCGGACACGTCGGTCACCACAATGGCGAGCATCGCCGCGATCACCAGGTAGCCGAGGGTCAGCAGCGTGATCGACCCACGCTCCCGGTCCTCGCGGCGCGCGCCCGCCCGCGCCGTCATCGTTTGGCGTTCGCGTGCGGGCGGCGTCAGCCCGCACATCGAACGCACAACGGGCCGATCGGGATACACCCGGCCATTGTCGCTCGTTGTGTGCGACGCTCGACTCAGTGCCGCCGATCAGGCCGCCGCGCCGGCAATTGAAGCGTTCAACGGCGATGCTGGTCCCTCTAACGGACAAGCCCACGCCCAGCACCAGACGGGCGGAGACCCGGCCCCACTCCCAACGGCAGATCTCAACGGCGCGCAGGGCCGGAAGGTTCTGTCGCATGCGCTGTCTAGCGTCCTCTTCCGACATTGGCGCATGGAGGGGGAAGCAGGCATGTCACGGTACGACTACGGGGATTTTGGCGACCGGCGCGGCTACCGCGAGGAGCAGCGCTACCGGCCGCAGCAGCCGCCGCGACGCCAGTCCCTCGGCTACCGGCCCGACCAGTCGGCGCACGACGACCGCCCTGGCCGCGACGCCCACGCGGGCTACCAGCCGTACGCCCAGCCCCCGCCGGGCTACGGCTATGGCCCGCGGCCGAAGAAGCGGCGCTGGCCGCTTTTCCTGGCACTGGGCGTGGTCGCCTGTGGGCTGGCCGGCTGCGTGGCCTTCGTCGTCGGCGTCGGCTCCAGCGTCGAGTCCACCTCGTCCGGCGATCCCGCCACCCAGGCCCAGGGCCTGTTCCAGCACCCCGAGGACGTGTCGATCTCGGCGTGCGAGCCGGACGAGCTGGGGATGATGTCCGCGCAGGTCCTGGTGACCAACCAGTCGTCGAAGGCATCGGACTACTCGATCCAGGTCTCCTTCCAGAGCCCGGACGGCACCCAGTCCTACGCCGACGGCTACGCCATCATCACCACCCTTGCCGCCGGCCAGCAGCGGCCGGAGACGGTGCAGTCCTTCAAGGAGGCGCCCGGCCCGTTCCGGTGCGTGGTGGTCTCCGTCCAGCGAACCCAGTCGCTGTGACGGGCTGAGGACGACATCACCCCCGACGGCCGGGCGGCTTCCGCCAGCCGGCAGACCCGGCGGACCGGCGGGCCATGGCGCCGAATGATGGTCGCATGACGTCGATCAGCATGGTGCTGCCCGAGGTCCGCCGGGTGGGCGGGCTGATCGGTGCCGAGATCCGCGGCCTGGACCTCACCCGCGACTACCCGGACGAGACCTACGCGGCGATCCGGCGGGCCTGGGCCGAGCACGGCGTGCTCTTCTTCCGGGACCAGCACCTCACCGCCGAGCAGCGCGAGCAGTTCGCCTCCCGCCTCGGGACCATCTTCGTGCGCCAGGAACTGCGCAAGGAGCCCCACCAGACCCGGGCGATCGGCGAGGGCTGGCACACCGACATGACGTGCTTCCCCGAGCCGCCGCATGCCACGATCCTGTTCGCCGAGGAGGTGCCGCCCGCCGGCGGCGACACTCTCTGGGCCGGGATGGGCCCCGCCTTCGAGGCCCTGTCGCCCGGCCTACAGGCCACGCTGCGCGGCCTGCGCGCGGTCCACGCGAACGTCCGCAAGCTCGGCCTGAGCTACGAGCAGACCGACCCGCCGGAGCCGTCGATCGCCGAGTACGACGCGGCCGAGGGCCCGCTGCATCCAGTCGTCCGCCTGATCCCGGAAACCGGCCGCAGCGTGCTCTACGTGAACCCGGAGTTCACCACCCGCTTCGAGGGCTGGACCCGCCGGGAGTCGCTCCCACTGCTGCGCTACCTGTTCGACTTCGGCGTCCGCCCCGAGTTCGTCACCCGGTTCAGCTGGGCGCCGGGTTCGATCGCCTACTGGGACAACCGCCAGGTCTGGCACTTCGCCGTCAACGACTACCAGGGCCAGCGCCGGGTGATGCACCGC
>JADGHD010000140.1 GCA_019689615.1 Frankia sp.
GTACGCCTTGCTCCGGCTGTGCGCGAACTCGACGATACCGATCCCGCTGGTGCTGCTTCCGCTGGCGGCGTTCCAGCGCAGTGCGCACAGCCGGTCGGTCAGCGCCGAGTCGAGCGAGCGCGGGGAGACCGTGCCGTCCAGCGGGTAGACCTCGTGCTCAAGGTGATCCCGGCCGAGGCGGCGGCCATGCTGGCCTCCATAGCCACCACCGGCCATGTAGCCGCCACGGGCCGAGGCGTCGCACTCGACGACGTAACGGCGCCCGGCCGCCGTCGTCACCTCGACCGTGCCGTCCCTCAGGTCCAGGTTCTCGTCGAACCGCAGGTCGTGACGGACGTCGACGACATCGTCCAGGCCGCCCGCGGGCGCCCCGGCATCGTCCAGGGCGTGCATGACGGCTCCCTCGAGCAGCACGCGCCGGCCGGCACGGTCCTCGACCAGCAGGAAGCCGATGGACCGGTCGGGGAACTGGGCCTGGAACCACATGTGCAGCCCCTGCCCGCCCGACATCGTGCGCACACCTCGCGACCGGTCCCGCTGGCCGTACCAGCCGTCGACGTCGGTCACCACGCCGTCGATGGTCATCGTGCCCTGGTAGAACCCGGACTGGAAGAGGTGCTCGAACGACGTCGGCGTCGCCTCGTCCGCGTTGCGAACGTCGACGGTGCCCACCCAGGCCGGCGTGCGAGCCCGCCAGGTGAGGTCGAAGGTGAGGCCGGTCGGATTGTCGGTCAACGCCAGCCGCCAGACCCGGTTGGGCTCGACGACCTGGAACCGGAACGGCCCGCCACCATGCCCGTCGGTCGCGCTGAGCTCGGTCGACCAGCGCACGTTGCGCTGCTCGGTCGGCGTCACCAGGATCACGAACCCGTCGATCACGTCCCGGGCCGGGTAGAGACCGCAGCCGAGCAGGACCGACGGTGAGGTCCTGTCGACGGGGTGGGCATTGAACATGAGCCGGTCGAAGAAGCGGTCCGGCAGACCCGTGACGCCGGGTGACACCAGCTCGTCATGGAACTGCGTCCACATCGCGGTCATCTCCTGGCTCCTCCTCGCTGGTGGTCGCGCCCCGGCCGCTGGCTCCGTGCGCGGGTCCGCGCGGCGGGGGGCGGGCGACGGGCGTCTCCTGGTTCTGTCCTTCGTCAGCCGGTCACGAGCCGGCGGCCGCACGCGTCCCGCGGCGGCACGAAGGGCGGCAGGCCGGCGGCGGCGTGCGCCGCGGCCAGGAAGGACCAGACGTGGCCGTGGTCCGCGTAGTAGGGGTCACCCCCGCCGGCCCTGGCCCGCCGCCAGCCGTATTCGTAGAGCGCGGCGAGCTTCCACAACGCGAACGTGGTGTACCAGCGCAGCCGGTCGAGGCCCGGGCCGAGGTCACGGCCGGACCGCTCCTGGTAGCGCGCGGCCAGCTCCTCGCGGCTCGGGTAGCCGTCCTCCAGCATCGCGACGCCGAGCCGCTGGGTCGGGGTGAGCGGCACGCCCGGTTCGGGCACGGAGGCGAGGAAGTAGCCGACGTCGTGCAGCGGGTCGCCGATGGTCGCGAGCTCCCAGTCCAGGGTGGCCATCACCCGTCCCGGCGGGTCGGGCGCGAGGACCACGTTGCCGATCCGGTAGTCGTTGTGCACGATCGCCGCGTCCGACTCGGCCGGGACGTGCGCGCGCAGCCAGGCGTCGACGAGGGCGAACGGCGCGGGCGGCGCGCCGTCGGCATCCGCCACGAGCTGGCCCATCCGGCGCACGTGGCGGGCGTTGAAGCCATCCGGCCGGCCGAGGTCCGCGAGCCCCGCCGCCCGCCAGTCGACGGCGTGCAGCTCGACGAGCGTGTCGACGAGTGCCTCGCCGATCTGCCGGCGGACCAGCGGGCTCGCGATCCGGTGCGGCGTCCGGGTCGTCACGACCGGCCCGTCTGCATAGCTCATCACGTAGAACGGCACGTCGAGCACCTCGCCGGCCGCGGCCGTGGCGAGCACCTTGGCCACCGGCACGGCGGTGGCGCCGAGCGCGCTGACGAAACGGGCCTCGCGCAGCATGTCGTGCGCACCCGGCGGGAGCGGCGGCGGCGGGCCGCGACGCACCACGACCCGCCGCCGGCTCCCGTCCTCGACCAGGAAGGTGAGGTTCGAGTGCCCGTCGCCGATCCGTCTGGTGGTGACAGGGCCCTCGGTCAGCCCTTGGGCGCTCAGGAAGCGTTCCAGCCGGCCGCGGGTCTCGTCGGTCCAGTCCCAGACGGTCGATTCGACGGAGGGCTCGGCGGCGGGGGGCGACGTCGGTCCCGCCGCGCCGTCGGCCGCGGCCGTCGCCTCGAGGTTGGCCATCGACGATCCGCTCACTGCCCGGTGAACCGTGGCTCGCGCCGGGACTTGAACGCGTGCAGCGCCTCGACCATGTCGGCGGTCCTGGTCAGCAGCGCCTGCCCGCGGTTCTCCAGCTCGAGCGCTGCGGCGTAGGAGGAGATCTCCTGGTTGCGCTGGATCGCCCGCTTGGACAGCCGCACCCCGCCTGGCGAGTTCGTCGCGATCAGCCTGGCCATGGCGAGGGCCTCGTCGAACAGCTCATCGCTCGGGACAACCCTGTTGACCAGCCCGATGCGCTCTGCCTCGGCCGCGTCGACCAGACGGCCGGTGAAGCCGATCTCGGCCGCCCGGCCGGGACCGACCAGCCTGGCCAGGGTGTAGGAGGTGCCCAGCTCCCCCATGGACAGGCCCACCCGGACGAAGGCCGCGCTGAACTTGGCCGTCGGCGCCGCGAGCCGGATGTCGGCGGCCAGGGCGAGCGCCAGCCCGCCGCCCGTCGCCGCCCCGTGCACGGCCGCGATCACCGGAAACGGCAGGTGGCGGATCGCCTGGATGCCGCCGGTCGCCGCCTCCTGGAAGGCTAGGAACTCGCGAACTCCCATCCGGGTGATGACCTCGATCTCGTCGAGGTCGAACCCGGCGCAGAACGCCCGCTCGCCCGCGCCGGTGAGGATCAGCGCGCGCAGCCCGCTGTCGCGCAGCGCGAGCGCCGCGGCGCCGTACTCGTGGAACATCCGGACCGTCTGGGAGTTCATCCGGTGCGGCCGGTTAAGGCGCAGCACCCCGATGGGTCCGTCGAGGATCTCGATCGACAGCGTCTCCAGCTCGGGCAGCTCCAGATCCGCCGCCGGCGCGGTGGGCGCGGTGTCCACCGTCGATACCGCCTCCGCCTTCGGTCCCGCGTCCTTCGGTCCCGCGTCGACCACCGGTGCCGCGCCGGCCGACGTGTCCGCTCCCGTTGTCATGGCGTCACTCCCCCACGAAGACCGGTGGGCGCTTCTCCCGGAAGGCGGCCAGTGCCTCCGGCATGTCCCTGCTTCGGGTGAGCAGCGCCTGGCCGCGGTTCTCCAGCTCCAGCGCGGCGGCGTACGACCCGACCTCGAGATTGGCCTGCAGCGCCCGCTTCGACAGCTGCACGCCGCCCGGCGAGTTCGTGACGATCTTCTCGGCCAGCGCGAGCGCGTCGTCGAGCAGGGTGTCCGGCTCGCTGACCGCGTTGACCAGCCCGAGCCGCAGCGCCTCGTCCGCGCCGACGAACCGGCCGGTGAAGCAGATCTCGCTGGTCGCCGCCGGCCCGATCAGCCGGGTCAACAGCCAGGAGGCGCCCAGATCGCCGGCCGAGAGGCCGATGCGCACAAACGCGGCGTTGAACCGAGCGGAGGTTGCGGCGAGCCGGATGTCCGCGGCGAGGGCGAGCGAGAGGCCGCCGCCCGCGGCGGCCCCGTTGACCGCCGCGATCACCGGAACGCGCAGCGACCGGATCGCCAGCAGCGCCCGCGCGGCCCGCTCCTGCTGGTCGAGCATGCCCAGCGCGCCGAGGCTCGCGAGCTGCTCGGCATCGTCCAGGTCATAGCCCGAGCAGAAGGCCCGGCCGGCGCCGGTGAGGATCACCACCCGCAGCGTGGGGTCCGCGTCGAGTTGCGCGGCCACCTTCTCCAGCTCGACGAACATCCTGTCGGTCATCGCGTTGTACCGCGCCGGCCGGTTCAGGGTGAGCACGACGATGCCGGGCCGGCGTTGCTCCACCAGAAGCGTCTCGTACGCGGAGTCCCGCGGCCCGCCCTGCGGGTCTGTCAACGATCGTTCCGCCGCCATACCGGCACCCTACCTCTCGGACCAATGGTCAGGCCATATTTCGCAGACGGACGACGCCGCCGCTGCCCAGACGGCGGGGGTGTCAGCGGAACCTGGGCCGACGCTTCTCGACGAACGCGGCGATGCCCTCCGCCGCCTCGCCCTGCTCGAACAGCTGCTGCTCCTGAGCGAGCTCGTAGCGCTGGCCGTCGGCCAGCGGCAGGTCGCCGGCCGCGTCGACGGTCCGCACGACCGCGAGCTGGGCCGGCAGCGAGGCACCGATCAGCTCGTCGGCGAGCGCCAGCGCCGCCTTCTGGACATCGCCGTCGGTCAGCCGGTCCACGAGCCCGATCGCGTACGCCTCCGCGGCAGGCACCTGCCGCGCCGTCAGCATCATGTCCAGCGCCCGCCCCCGCCCGACCAACCGGGGAAGGCGCTGCGTACCCCCGGCCCCGGGAATGAGGCCGATCTTCACCTCGGGCAGGCCGAGCGCGGCCCTCGGACCGGCGACGCGCAGGGTGGCGCCGAGCGCAAGCTCGAGGCCGCCGCCGAGGGCAAGCCCGTCGATGGCCGCGATCGACAGGAACGGCGCCGCGGCCAGCCGGTCGTTGACGGCGCGCATCCGGTCGCCGTATGCGGTGAAGGCGGCCGCGTCGATCGTGGCCATGTGCTTGATGTCCGCGCCGGCGGCGAAGAAGCCGTCGAGCGCCGACGTGATCACCATGACCTTGGTGTCGCCGGCGGCGGCAGCGTCGTCGATGGCCGCCATCAGCCCGTCCAGCAGGGGGATGCCCAGCGCGTTCGCCGGCGGTCGGGCCATCGTCACCACCCGGACCCCGGCCGACTCCGTGCGCCAGGTGACGACCTCTGCTTGCTGGTTCGGCACCGCTGTTCCTCCCAAGGCTGGTGACGACGATCTCGTAACGGGTGCTGCCGCGCCCCGGGCGCGCAGGCGGAGCTCAGGCCATCGTCAGCCCGCCGCTGACGGACAGCGTCTGACCGGTGATGAAACCGGCGGCGTCGGAGGCGAAGAAGGCCACAGCCGGGCCGACGTCCTCCGGGGTGCCGAGCCGCCGCATCGGGACGGCCCGGGTCATACCGGCGATCACCTTCTCGGCGTCGCCGCCGGAGCCGTTGGCGAACGCACGCAGCGCCGGGGTGTCCGTCGGGCCGGGGCAGACGGTGTTCGCCGTGATCCCGTCTGTCGCGACCTCGCGGGCGAGCGTCTTGGTGAAGGCGATGATGCCGCCCTTGGCGCCGGAGTAGACCGCCTCCAGGGAGGAGCCGACCCGGCCGGCGTCGGAGCCGATGTTGATGATCCGTCCGAAACCTCGTTCGATCATGCCGGGCAGCACCGCCTTGGTGACCCGCAGGGCGCCCTTGAAGTTGATGTCGAGAATGCGGTCCCAGAACTGCTCGGTGGTCCGCACGAACGGCATGAAGTCGTCCCAGCCGGCGTTGTTGACGACCACCTCGACCGGGCCGAGGTCGCGCTCGACCGCCGCGACGGCCGCGGCGACCGACGCGGAGTCGGTGACGTCGATCGCCACCGCGATGGCCGTGCCGCCGGCCGCGACCAGTTCCTTCGCGGTCCGCTCGGCGGCCTCGACATTGAGGTCGGCGACCGCGACCCGGAACCCGGCCTCGGCGAGCGACGTGGCGATCCCGCGCCCGATACCCTGTGCCGCTCCGGTGACCAACGCGACGCGGTTGCTCATGGATTCTCCGTAAGTTGTCGAAACGGCGAGTTCTCGGTGAGTGGCACTCAGTGGGTGGCGGCCCGCGCCCACGGCACGGGACCGGCGATGATGGAGTGGCTGGTCAGCGTGCGGCCGAGGATCTGCTGCGCGGTGCGCGCCGCCTCGATGACCTTGTCGAGGTCGAGCCCGGTGTCCACGCCCATCTCGTGGAACATGCTGACCAGGTCCTCGGTGGCGATGTTCCCGGTGGACCGGGCGGGCACCGGGCAGCCGCCCAGCTCGCCGAAGCTCGACTCGAAGCTCGTGCACCCGGCCTCCAGGGCGGCGTAGGCGTTCGCCAGGCCCTGCCCACGGGTGTTGTGGAAGTGCGCGGTGACCTCGACACCGGGCAGCCGCTCCAGGGCGGCGGCGAAGAACCGGCCGGCATAGGCCGGGTTGGCCATGCCGGTCGTGTCCCCGAAGCCGATCTCGGCGGCGCCGGCCTCGGCGAACTGCTCCGCGAGGTCCAGCACCCGGCCCAGCGGGACCTCGCCCTCGTAGGGGCAGCCGAACGAGGTGGCGATGACGGCGCACAGCCGCAGGCCCTCGGCGACGATCCGCCGGCCCATCACGGCGACGTCGGCCATGGTCTCCTCGACCGTACGGTTGATGTTGCGCTTGTTGTGCGTCTGCGAGGCGCTGACGAACAGCGCGACGGACTCGAAGTACTCCCGGTGACGCAGGGCGTTGTCGAGCCCCTTGCTGTTCGGGACGAGCACCATCCGCTCGACCCCGGCCGGCAGGTCGATGCCGCGCAGCACCTCCACCCCGTCGGCCAGTTGCGGAATGACGTCGGGGCGCACGAAGCTCGCGACCTCGATCCGGGTGAAGCCGGCCTGGCCGAGCATGTTGATCAGTCTGATCTTGTCCGCGGTCGGGACCGTCTCGGGCTCGTTCTGGAATCCGTCGCGCGGTCCGACCTCGCGGATGCGAACCCGGCGACGCTCGCCAGGCGTGGCGTTCGGATGTGTCATCTCCATGCCTCCTAGGCGGCCTGTTCGGCGAGGCTTTCTTCCAGACGCTCGCGGTGGTGCGGGGCCGCGATCTCGATCAGGCGCCGCGCCCGCTCGGCGACGGTGGCACCGGTGAGCAGGGCGACGCCGTATTCGGTGACCACGGCGTCGACATCGACGCGCGCGGTCGTCACGACCCGGCCCCGCAGCACCGGCGTGATGGCGGACTCGCCGTCGGACTCGGCGCGCAGCGCGATGATCGAGCGGGCGCCCGTCAGCGACGCCGCGCGGCTGAAGTCGACCTGCCCACCGACCGCGCCGATGTGCACACCGCGGCGGACCTCGGCGCCCACCTGGCCAAGCAGGTCGACCTCGATCGCGGAGTTGATCGAGACGAGCGAGCGCAGCCGGGACAGCACGGCCGGGGCGTGGGTGTAGCTCGCCGGCCGGAACTCGATCGGGAAGTCGCCGAGCCGCTCGTAGAGGGTGGAGCTGCCCAGGGCGGCCCCGGTCACCACGAGGCCCCGGTCGATCTCCTTGCGGGCACCGGTCACCACTCCCGCCTCGATCAGGTCGAGCACGCCGTCGGTGATCAGACCACTGTGGATGCCGAGATCGGTGTGGTCACGCAGCGCGGCAAGCACGGCGTTCGGCAGCGAGCCGACCCCAACCTGCACCGTGTCACCGTCCCGGACGAGACTGGCGACGTGGGCGGCGATCGCCCGGTCGACGTCGTCCGGCGGGCGCGTGACGGCTGTCCTCGGCGGCCGGTCCGTGTGCACCACCGCGGCGAACGCGTCGAGCGGGATGCGCGCCGTCCCCCGCGTCGCGGGCATGCGCTCGTTGACCTCGGCGATGAGCGTGCGGGCGTGTGGGATGGCGTCCGCGATGTACTCCACCCCGATCCCCAGCGACACGGTGCCATCCCGGTCGGGCGGCGAGACCTGCACCAGGCCGACGTCGCATGGCAGCGCCCGGGTCGCGAACATCCGCGGCAACGACGAGTAGTGGCACGGGACGACGTCGAGCCGGCCGTGCCGGGACAACGACCGCAGCTCCCCCAGCCCGCCGTAGGACAGCACGGTCAGCTCGTCCGGCAGCTCACGGGTCAGCCGTTCGTTCCACGTCAGCCCGCAGAAGGCCCGGACCGGACCGATGGCGCCGACCTGGTCGAGCAGCGCGTCCACCAGCGGTGACGGCTCGGCGCCGCCCTGCCCCCACCACACGCCGTCACCCGGCCGGATGTACCGCGCCAGGTCGAGGAGCGGCTCGGACCCGGCCGCGGCTCCGACGACGGACGGGGCGTCGGCCGCATAGCCCGTCATCAGCCGATCCGCTGGACGAGGGTCGCGGTGCCCAGACCGCCACCGCAGCACATCGTCACCAGGCCGAGCTCGACGTCGCGACGTTCCATCTCGGCGAGCAGCGTGGCGAACAGGCGGGCCCCGGTGGCGCCCACGGGGTGGCCGAGGGCGATCGCCCCGCCGTTGACGTTCACCCGGTCGAGGTCGGGCTTCAGCTCGCGCTCCCACGCGAGCACGACCGAGCTGAACGCCTCGTTGATCTCGATCAGGTCGATGTCGCCGATCGTCAGGCCGTTGCGCTCCAGCAGACGGCGGGTAGCCGGGATCGGCCCGGTCAGCATGATGATCGGGTCGACGCCGACGGTGGTCTGGTCGAGGACGCGGGCGCGGGGCTTCAGGCCGTGCTCGGCGACCGCCCGCGGCGAGGCGACCAGCACGCCGGCGGCGCCGTCGCAGATGGGCGACGAGGTGCCCGCTGTGATCCGCCCGCTGCCCTCGGGGCGGAACACCGTCTTCAGCCTGGCCAGCGTGGCCAGGTCCGTGCCCGGCCGGATGGTCTGGTCGCTGGCGCGCCGTTCGCCGTCGAGCTCCAGCGGGATCATCTCCCGCTCGAACCGGCCGGCCGCCACCGCCTCGGCCGCCAGCCGATGCGAGCGGACCGCGAACTCGTCCAGCGCCTCCCTGGACAGGTCCCAGCGCTCGGCGATCAGCTCGGCGCTCTCGCCCTGCGGGACGAAGTTGTAGCGGGCCCGCAGCGCGGGCGGCCACGGGTCGCCGTAGATCTCCGAGATCCTCGCCGGCGAGTTCATCGGGACGTGGTGCATGTGCTCGACGCCGCCCGCGAGGACGAGGTCATGGGTGCCAGACGAGACGAGCGCGGCGGCCATCTCGACGGCGGTCTGCGCGCTGCCGCAGCGCCGGTCGAGCACCGTGGCGGGCACCTCGGGCGGGTACCCGGCCTGCAGCCAGGCGTTGCGGGCAATGTTGCGGGACTGCTCCCCGAACGGAGCGGTGCAGCCGACCACAAGGTCCTCGACCGCGTCGGCGGGCAGCCCGGTGCTGTCCAGCAAGGCACGGTAGACGGCGCCGAGCAGCTCGTTCGGGTGGACGTCCCGGTACCAGCCCCGCTCCGGGTGGGACCGGCCGATGGGCGTGCGCAGCGCCTCGACGATCAGTGCGTCGCGGCCGGTGGCGACGAAGGGACCCGTACGCACGTCAGATCACCGTCCCGCCGTCGACGGCGAGCACCTGGCCGGTGATGTAGGACGCGGCGCCGGAGGCGAGGAACAGGAAGCTCCCCGCGATCTCGTCCGGCTCCGCCCAGCGGCCGAGCGGGATGCGGGCCAGGGTGAGCGCGGCGAGCTTCTCGTTGCTGCGGATGTTCTCGGTCATCGCGGTGGCGGCGAGCGGCGCGACCGCGTTGACGGTGATCCGCCGCCTGGCCAGCTCCCGGGCCAGCGACTTGGTGACGCCGATGATGCCGGCCTTGGCTGCGCCGTAGTTGACCTGGCCGATCGTCCCGACGAGGCCCGCGGCCGAGGTGACGTTGATGATCCGCCCGCTGCCGTCGTCGGGCAGGTGGGCCAGCGCGGCCTGGCTGACGGTGAAGGTGCCCTTCAGATGGACGCCGACGACCAGGTCGAACTGGTCGGCGGTCATCTTCGGGAACATCGCCGGCGCGGTCACCCCGGCGTTGTTGACGAGGATGTGCAACGTCCCGCCGGCCAGGCCAGCGGCCTGCTCGGCGGCGGCCCGCGCCGCGTCCGCGTCGCGGCCGTCCACCGCCGCGGCCGGGGCCCCCCCCCCGGCGCCCCCCCCGCCGGCCGCGCCGCCGGCCCCGCCGGCCGGGTGGGGG
>JADGHD010000141.1 GCA_019689615.1 Frankia sp.
GCGCGACAACTGACGCGCCAGGCCCGAATCCCTCCCGCGACCCCCGCTGGCCGCCGCGCCAGCCGGGGGTCGCGGCACTTTCGGGGAGAACTGGGCGGTAGGGCCCAAACCCACCCGCAAATGGGCCCGCATATCACTTGTGTGAGGCCGTTCGGCCGGTAACCATGGTGACCTCCGCCACGATTCGATACGTGTTGGTAGGTTCACGTTTCGAACCGTGGCTGCCGGTGCTCCAGCGGTACCGCTAAGGACGGTCATCGGATGCTCGAAGCCTGCGGTGTCGAGGTCAGCTACGCGGGAGCCGTGCGCGCGCTGCGCGGGGTGACGGCGGACGTGGGGCCTGGCCAGGTGGTCGCCGTGCTCGGGGGGAACGGGGCCGGGAAGTCCACGCTGCTGCGGGCGATCTGCGGCAGCCTGCCGATGCACGGCGGGAAGGTCACCGCCGGCACGATCCGGTTCGCCGGTCACGACCTCGTCGGCCGGTCCGCGGCCGAGGTCGTCGGCCTCGGCGTCGTCCACGTGCCGGAGGGGCGGCGGATCTTCGGCCGGCTGACCGTCGAGGAGAACCTGCGGGCCGGTGGGCTGTCGGTGCGCTCCCGCAGGGAGCGGCTGCGCGCCCGGGAGCGGGTCTACGAGCTGTTCCCGGTGCTCGCCGAGCGCCGCGACCAGCGGGCGGTGCTGCTGTCCGGCGGCGAGCAGCAGATGCTCGCCATCGGCCGCGGCCTGATGTCGTCGCCGCGGCTGCTGTTGCTGGACGAGCCGTCGCTCGGGCTGGCGCCGCGGGTGGTCAGCCAGATCGCCGAGGTGATCAGGCAGATCAACGCGATGGGCGTGGCCGTCGTCCTCGTCGAGCAGAACGCGGCGATGGCGCTCGGGGTCGCCGACCACGGCTACGTGCTGGAGCTCGGCCGGATCGTGACGTGGGGGCCGGCCGCCGAGCTGGCCGCGTCCGACGAGATCGTCCGGTCCTACCTGGCGGTGGGCGCCGGACAGGCGGCAACCGCCCCGCCGGCCGCGCCTGGCGCTGCCGGCCCGGGCGAGGGGGCGCCGGTAGCGCGAGCCGTGCCGCCGGCCGGCCGGACCCTGGCCCGCTGGCAGCCGCCGCCTCGCCGGCGGCGCTGGCCGCTGGGCCGCGGCGGTTCGCCGCCGCCCGCCGAATCACCGGACAGCGGCTCGGCCCCGGTGCCGCCGGCCACGGCGGGCGCCCGGATGGGAGTAGGGGAGCGGGGATGACCGTCGTGACGGCCGACGGCGGTCCGGCCAGCAGCCTCGGCCAGGGCACCGGTGGTGCCCTGGAGTCGCCTGGCGGCGCGGGCGGATTACCAGAGCCCCTGGTGGTGGAACACGTCAGCGTCCGGTTCGGCGCGCTACGGGCGCTCGACGACGTGTCACTGCGCGCCGAGCCCGGCAGCATCCACGCCATCATCGGCCCGAACGGCGCCGGGAAGTCGACGCTCTTCAACGTCATCTCCGGGATCTACCGCCCGGTCGAGGGCCGGGTCCTGCTCGGCGAGACCGTGCTCACCGGGCGGCGGCCGCACCAGATCACCGCGTTCGGGATCGGTCGGTCGTTCCAGAACCTCGCCGGCTCGCCCTACGAGCCGGTGCTCGAGAACATCATGATCGGGCGGCACCACCTCACCCGCACCGGCTTCCTCGCCGCCGGGCTGCGGCTGCCGGCCGCCCGCCGGGAGGAGCGGCTGCACCGCGCCCGGGTGAAGGAGATCGCCGAGTTCCTCGGCCTCACCGCGTTGCTGCCGGTGCCGATCGGGATGCTCGCCTACGGCGACCGCAAGCGGGTCGAGGTGGCCAGGGCGCTGGCGACCGAGCCGCGGGTGCTGCTGCTCGACGAGCCGGTCGCCGGGATGAACGCGGCCGAGACCGCGCAGATGGCGGCCACCGTTCGGCAGATCCGGGACGGGCTCGGGATCACCGTGCTGCTGGTCGAGCACGACATGTCCATGGTCATGTCGCTCGCCGACCGGGTGACCGTGCTCGACTTCGGCCAGCGCATCGCCGACGGCGACCCGGCGGCCGTCCAGCGCGACCCGGCGGTCATCCGCGCCTACCTCGGCCCGGGCGAGCAGGACGGCCCTGGCGAGAGCGGCGGGCCGGCCGCGGCGGAGCCCTCGGGCGATGCCGCCAGCGACGCCAGCCCGGCCGGCCGGGAGGTGGCGCCGTGAGCACCTTCCTCTCCCTGCTGATCAACGGGGTGGCGCAGGGCGCCGTCTACGCGCTGATCGCGCTCGGGTTCGTGATCATCTTCAAGGTGAGCGAGGTGCTCAACTTCGCGCACGGCTCGCTGCTGCTGCTCGGCGGCTACGTGATCGCTCGGCTGGTGCCGGAGACCGGCTTCGCCGCCGCCGTCGCCATCGGGATCGCCGGCGTGGCGGCGCTGTCGGTCGCCATGGAGCGCACCCTGTTCGCCCGGGTCACCCGGTCGGGGGCGGTCGTCGGCCCGGCCTACCTGGCCGCGCTCACGATCATGACGCTCGGGCTGGACATCATCATCGTCACCGACATCAGCCGCCGGCTCGGCCCGAGCGTGCTCTCCCTGGAGCAGCCCTGGGGGATCGACGCGGTGTCGCTCGGCCCGGTGACGATCGCCACGAACCGGCTGCTCGCGCTGGGCGTCGGCGTCGTGCTGATTCTCGCCTTCTTCGCCGTCTTCCGGTTCTCCGACTGGGGGGTGGCGCTGCGGGCGTGCGCCGAGGACCCGCAGACCGCCGCGCTGATGGGCATCCGCCGCGGCCGGGTGTCCGCGATCGCCTGGCTGATCGCCGGGGCGCTGGCGGCGGTGGCCGTGGTCTTCCTGACCGGCAGCCCGACTCCCGGCCTGGAGGCGTCGGTCCGCACCGTCGCGTTCGCCGCCTTCCCCGCGGCGATCATCGGCGGGCTCGACTCCACCAGCGGCGCCCTGGCCGGCGGGCTGATCGTGGGGATCGTCGAGTCGCTCGCCAGCGGCTACGCCAACGAGCTCAGCTTCCTCGGCGGCAACTTCGGCGCCGCAGTGCCCTACGTCGTGATGTTGCTGATCCTGCTGGTCCGGCCGGCTGGCCTGTTCGGCACCAGGGAGCTGACCCGTGTCTGAGTCCGAGCCTGGCCGCCCGACCCTCGCGGCCGAGCCGCCCCAGCCAGCGCAGCCGCCCGCGGCGTCGGCCCCGGCGGCCCCGTCGGCCCCCGAGCCCAGGGCCGGCCGGCGGGCCGGTCCCGCCCGCGGCGGCTGGCGGCGCTGGGTGAAGCCGCTGGCGTTCGCCGCCGGCGCGGTGGTGCTGCTCGCGCTGCCGTTCTACCTGGAGGAGTTCTGGCTGCGGCTGGGCTTCTCGGTGTCCACCGCGATCATCGGCGCGATCGGGCTGACCATCCTGGTCGGCGGCGCCGGCCAGCTCTCGCTCGGGCACGCGTTCTTCCTGGCCGTCGGCGCGATCGGTTACACCTGGCTGGCCAGCGAGCCGAGCACGCTGGGCACCCGCAGCCTGTCCGGCCTTGGCCTGCCCCCGCTGCTGGCGATGGTGCTCGCGGTGGGGCTCGCCGGCCTGGCCGGGCTGCTGTTCAGCCCGGTGGCCGGCCGGCTGAAGGGCATCTACCTGGGCATCGCCTCGCTCGGCCTGGTGTTCGTCGGCCAGCACGTGCTGACCTCGGCGACCCCGATCACCGGCGGCTTCTTCGGCCGGCGCACCCCGGAGTTCTCGCTGTTCGGCTTCACGTTCGACGACGACGACCCCGAGATCGCGCCGTTCGGCATCCCGTTCGAGCGGGCGGAGCGGCTGTGGTACCTCGGCCTGGTCCTGGCCGCGCTGGCCACCTGGTTCGCCTACGGGTTCCTGCGTTCCCGCCCTGGCCGCGCGCTGCGGGCGGTGCGCGACGGCGAGATCGTGGCGGCGGTCAACGGCGTCGACGTCACCGGCTACCGGGCCAGGGCCTTCCTGGTCTCGTCGATGTACGCCGGGCTGGCCGGGGTGCTGTACGCGCTCTCGATCGGCAGCATCGCGCCGGAGTCGTTCACCTTCGAGGTGTCGATCATGTACCTGGCGATCATCCTGCTCGGCGGGCTCGGCTCGGTCGGCGGGGCGATCGTGGGCGCGTTGTTCGTCGCGGCGCTGCCGCTGGTGCTCGACCACTACAGCGACGGCCTGCCGTTCCTGTCGGCGCCGGGCAGCGGCGGCGTCAGCTACGCCGAGGCCGCCCGCTACGTCTACGGCGGCGCCGTCATCCTCTTCGTCCTCTTCCAGCCGTACGGGGTCGCCGGCATCGCGCACGCGGTCAGGCGCCGCCGCCAGGCGGCGGCCTTCAAGAAGCTCGCCGCCGCCGGGGGGAGCGGGTAGCGGGCCCACGCGCCCTCCCGGCCGGCCGCCGCCCAACCAAGGGAACGCCCAACCGAAGGGGAGAACCATGTCCGGAGCACTGCCTGACCACGCGGCCGCGGCGCGGCGGCGCCGTCCAGCCGGGCGCGCCGCGTTCGCGGTCGGATTAGCCGCCGTGACGATGCTCGCCGCCGCGTGCAGCTCGAAGGGCGACGACGACTCGTCGGCGCCGGCCAGCAGCGGGAGCGCCCCGGCGCCGGCCGCCGTCGAGACCGGCCGCGGCATCAGCGGCAACACACTCACGCTCGGCCTGCTCAACGACCTCACCGGGTTCTTCGCGGCCAGCGGCAAGGACCTGGCGCTGGCGTACGACCTGTTCTGGGAGGACTACAACGCCCAGGGCGGGATCTGCGGCCAGTACACGGTCGAGCTGGAAAGCGCCGACCACGGCTACAACCCGCAGAACGCCGTCACCCAGTACGCCGAGATGAAGGACGACGTCGTCGCGCTGCAGATGCTGCTCGGCTCGCCGATGGCCGCCGCGCTGTCCGAGGACCTCATCGCCGACGACATGGTCGCGATCCCGCTGGCCTGGTCGCAGTCGCTCACCGACAACCCGAACATCGCCACCGTCGGCTCGACCTACGACGTGGAGAGCATCAACGGGCTGGACTACCTGCTCGAGGAAGGGATCATCGACGAGGGCGTCAAGATCGGCCACATCTTCCACGACAGCGAGTACGGCCAGAACGCCAACGCGGGAGTGCGCTACTGGGCCGAGCAGACCGGCTCCACCGTCGTGAACCAGCCGATCTCCGCGCTGCAGGCCGACCTGAGCTCCCCGGTGACCGCGCTCAAGGGCGAGGGCGTCCAGCTGATCGTGATCACCGGCACCCCGGCCCAGACCGCCGCGTTGATCACCGCGACCGAGACCCAGGACCTGCGGGTCCCCATCCTCGGCAACGGCCCGACCTACACGCCCGACCTGCTCAACGGGGACGCCCGGGATGGCCTGCTCACCCGGTTCCACTTCGCCGGCCCGAACGCCGGGCTGGACAGCGAGGACGCCGCGGACGCCCTCGCCGCCTACCGGGAGTCCCAGGGCGCCGACGCGATTCCGACGCCGGCGTTCAGCACCGGCTTCGCCACCGCGACCGTGATGGCCGAGATCCTCGAGGCGGCCTGCGCGGCCGGCGACCTCACCCCCGCTGGCGTGGTCGCCGCCAAGAAGAGCCTGGACGCGCTCGACACCGGCGGGCGCACCGGCGTGCTCGACCTGGCGACGCCGGGCATCTCGCCGACCAAGCAGTCGTTCATCGCCAAGCCGGACGCCGACTCGCCGGTCCGCGCGGTGACGGTCGCCGAACTGTACGAGGGCCCGCACGCCACCACCTACACCCGCAGCAGCTAGCTGATTCGGCCGGAGCCGCCGGTCCCGCCCGCCGGATCCCGGGCGGGACCGGCGACCGGCTCGACGGCCCAGGTCAGGCGGTCCGGCAGGGGGCCTACGCCAGGCGGTCCGGCAGGGCCGCGGCGGCGGCGCGGACCTCCTCGTCGAACGCGCGGCGCAGCTGCTCGCGGCGGCGGCGCCGGACGGCGGCCACCGCCTCCGCGGTCGGGGCGGTGCCGGGCTGCGGCTCGGGCAGGCTGGCGACGCCGGGCGGGTCGGCGAACTCGCGGTAGATCAGCCAGCAGCCGTGGATCCCGGCGAGCAGGTCCTCCAGCAGGTCGACGGCCGGCCGCCGCGGGTCGAGCGGCGTGATCCGGTCGGCCAGCACCAGGGTGCGGCCGAAGTCCTCCTCGTCGTCCTCGTCCTCCGTGTCCACGCCGCCACCGGGGCCGTGCTCGTCGTCCTCGTCGTCCTCCAGGCTCAGCTCCAGCTCGTCGCGGGCCAGCTCCTCGGCCAGTTCCTCCGCGAGCTCGTCGGCCAGCTGGTCGGCCGGCATGCCGGCGATCCGGATCGTCACCTCGGGCACGACGGCCCCCGGCGGCGGCGTCCGCGGGCCGCGGCCGGTGAGCCCTTCCTGGCCACCCTCGACGATCTCGGTGACCCAGTCGACGAGCTCCGCCAGGTCCGGGTTGCGGCCCTCGGCGACGACCATCGCGTGCGCGATCAGGTCCAGCACCGCGGCCCGCGGCGGCTCGCCGCTCTCCATCTGGTGCAGGACCAGCGTCGGGGTACGGTGCGGCAGCGGCTCGATCGCGTCCGCCTCCGCGACCACCTCGGTGACCTCGAGCCCGGCGTGCCGGGCGGCGACCGTCGCCGCCGCGTGCAGCCAGTGCGCCGCGGCGATCGCCGCCGCCGTCGGCTCGACGTCGGTGAACAGCGACCGGCAGCCCAGCGGGTCGGACCGCAGCAGCGCGTCGGCGGCGGCGACCTGCGGGGGCGAGGCGTCCGCCCGGCTGAGCGTCACGGCCTGGCGCGACCGCCCGGACAGCTCGCCCAGCTCCGCCCGCTCGACCGCGGCCAGCTCCGCCCGCACGTCCGCGGCCACCTGCCTGGTCAGCGCGGGGTCGGCGATCGCGTGCAGCGCCCGGCCCACCCGGTGGGCCGCCTCCTCCAGCACCACCACGGCCTGCTGGATCAGCCCGTCGTGCGGCAGGTGCGGCCGTTCGATCGCGGCCAGCACCGCCCCGGTCAGGTCGCGGCGGCCGGCATCGGACTCCGTCGCCGCCGTGCCGGTCACGGCCAGCTCGGCCGCCGCCTCCGCGGGATGGGTGTAGCAGCGCCAGGCGGCCGTCGACAGGAAGGTCAGCGTGCGGGCAAGCTGCAGGGCGTCGGACTCGTCCACGGCCGCCGGGAGGGTGGCGACCCGCTGGGCCACGTCCCCGAGCCCGGTGTCCCAGGACACGAGCAGCGCGCGTTCCTGTAGGTCCACCGCGTATCGGCTCATCGGTGGCCACCTCCCAGCGGGCGGCTCGGCGCCAGGCCCCCGTGATCAGGCTACGTCCAGCCAGGCCGGCCGGCAGCGCCAGCGAGCCGCGCCTGCCCGGTATCACCCGCTCGTCACGGCTCGTCCGCCGCCGCGGCCCGCCCGGGCGTCAGCCTGGGTCACGACGTGACGCCGACGGGGGCGCCGGGTGGCGACGCCCCGGTTAGAGCATGCGGGCCCGGTGCCCTCAACAGAGGGCTCCCCACCGCCAGCCGGAAGCCAAACCGCCGGAGGGCGCCCGGTTACTCCGGCGTGGCCGGGTGGCTGGCGACGTACCAGCCGGGGAGCTCACCGCCGCCGTGTACGTCGAGGTCGGCGCCGGTGACGTAGGCGGCCAGCGGGGAGGACAGGTAGAGGCAGGCGGCGGCGACGTCGGCCGGGGCGGCGGCGCGGCGCATCGGGATGACGGCGTCGATCGCCGCGGTGGAGCTCCCGTAGTGCCCGCCGGCGTCCACGTCGGTGTTCGCCAGGCCCACCGTGATGTGGTTGACCCGGACCTTCGGCGCCCACTCCAGCGCCAGCGACCGGGACAGCATGAGCAGGCCGGCCTTGGCTGAGGCGTACGCGGCGGCGCCGGGGGCGGGCTGGCGGCGGTTGATGCTGCCGATGTTGATGATCACGCCGCCGCTGTCCTGGGCCTGCATGACGGCGTTCGCCGGCTGGCTCACGTAGAAGGCAGCCAGCAGGTTCAGCGCGACGACCCGCTCGAAGAACCGCGGCGAGACCGTGGCCGACTCGGCGACCGGCGCCCCGCCGGCGTTGTTGACCAGCACGTCGAGGCGCCCGTGGCGCTCGGCCACGGCGTCGACGAGCTGGCGCGCCGCGGCCGCGTCCCGCACGTCGGCGGCGAGGAAGCTGGCCGTGCGCCCGCCAGCGGCCGGCAGCTCGTCCGGCTCCTTGCGGCCGCAGACGACCACGTCGGCCCCGGCCGCCAGGTACGCCAGCGCGATGCTGCGCCCGATCCCCCGGGTCCCGCCGGTGACCAGCACCACGGCGCCGTCGTACCGCGGCCCGGCCCCGGCGGCCGCGACCGCCGGGGCGACGTCCGCCTGCTCCATCCTGGCCGCCCTCCGCTCCTGTTCTTGCAGCTCGTGGTCCCTGTTGGCGCTCCCGGCGCGGTCGCGCCACCGCCCGCAGTGCGGGCCGGCCGGCGCGGGCTGACGCGGTGACGGCCGGGCGGCGCGCGGTGACGCCCGGGTGGCGCGGTGGCGGCCGGGTGGCGCGCCGAGGCGCCCCCGGCCCACGGCGCCGTCAGCCCAGGCGCTCGATGATCGTGACGTTGGCCTGGCCGCCGCCCTCGCACATCGTCTGCAGGCCGAACCGGCCGCCGGTGCGCTCCAGCTCGTGCAGCAGCGTGGTCATCAGCCGGGCGCCGGTGGCGCCGAGCGGGTGGCCGAGCGCGATCGCGCCGCCGTTGACGTTCACCTTCGCCGGGTCCGCCCCGGTCTCGGCGAGCCAGGCCAGCACCACCGAGG
Organism: Frankia sp.; assembly: GCA_019689615.1. GTDB lineage: Bacteria > Actinomycetota > Actinomycetes > Frankiales > Frankiaceae > Pseudofrankia. Next base: position 8,713 of record JADGHD010000141.1, read on the forward strand.
CGAACGCCTCGTTGATCTCGACGAGGTCGATGTCGTCGAGCGAGCGGCCGGACCTGGCCAGCGCGTGCGCGGTCGCCGGGATCGGCGCGGTCAGCATCCACACCGGGTCGGCGCCGCGCACCGAGATGTGGTCGATCCGGGCCCGGGGGGTGAGGCCGTGCGTGCGCACCGCCGCCTCGCTGGCGATCAGCAGGGCGGCCGCGCCGTCGGAGATCTGGCTCGCGGTGGCCGCGGTGACCCGCCCGCCCGGGGTGAGCGTCGGCAGCGAGCGGATCTTCTCCCAGTTCGGCTCGCGCGGCCCCTCGTCGGCGGACAGCCCGAACGCCGGGACGATCTCCCGGTCGAACCGGCCAGCGGCCCGGGCCGCGATCGCCCGCTCGTGCGAGCGGACCGCGAACTCCTCCATCATCTCCCGGGTCAGCGACCACTTCTCCGCGATCATCTCGGCGGAGCGGAACTGGGAGACCTCCTGGTCGCCGTACCGGGCGCGCCAGCCCTCCGAGCCGCTGAACGGGTCGGTGAAGCCGAGCGCCTGGCCGGCGGTCATCGCGTAGGAGATCGGGATCGCGCTCATGTTCTGCACGCCGCCGGCCACGATGAGGTCAGCCGTGCCGGACAGCACCGCCTGCGCGGCGAAGTGCACCGCCTGCTGGGACGACCCGCACTGCCGGTCGACGGTGGTGCCCGGCACATGGTCGGGCAGGCCGGCGACCAGCCAGCAGGTTCGGGCGATGTCGCCGGCCTGGGGGCCGACGGTGTCGACGCATCCGAAGATCACGTCCTCGACCGCCCCGGGGTCCACCCCGGAACGGTCCATCAGAGCCTTGATCGCGGCGGCGCCCAGGTCGGCCGGGTGTACGCCCGACAGCCCGCCGCCACGGCGCCCGACCGGGGTCCGAACCGCTTCAACGATGTATGCATCCGGCACGACGATGACGCTACCAAGCGCTTGCTCGGTAAACCAGTGATCTCGCGGCCGTTACCGGCGCCCCCAGCCGGTGGCGGGCGGCTGGCCGGCAGCGTCGCCGGCCGCTACCCACCGGCGGCGGCTGGGCGGTGACGCCTCAGTCGCCGTTCCAGAAGGCGCGGATCGCGCGGTGCAGGGCCCAGCCCTGGCGGCGGCCGGCGCGGGCGGCGGCGGGGCGGCTCGCCGGGTCGAGGGGGTTCGGCCCGACGG
>JADGHD010000142.1 GCA_019689615.1 Frankia sp.
GGGCGGGCGGGGTTGGGAGTGCCGGCCGCGGGCGCCCGCGCCCCGGGGGGGGGGGCCCCGTCGCGCTGTGCCAGAAAGGCCCGATGGACGGCTACGGCCGCTGCTGCCCGCGTTCGCTGAGCGCCTGCTGGCCCGCCATCACGATCGCGACGGTGTCGGCGAGCGACTCGCGTACCCCGTCGATGGTCAGCCGGCCGCCGAGCCAGTAGCGCAGGTCGCTGAGGAAGACCTTGCCGATGACGTTGGTCAGCAGCTTGTCGCGCTCGTCGGGGACGTGGTCCGGCCCGAACGCGGCGATGCCGATCAGGCTGATCATGGCCTCGTCGACGTTGTCGATGTCGGTGCCGACGGTGGCCGCGGCCAGCGTCATTGCCTGCACCAGGGCCTCGGTGACCAGCCGGTCCCGGCTGAGCTCGTCGACCAGCCGGTTCATCATCGCCAGCACGCGCCGCGCCGGGTCCTCGATGTCGCTGAGGTCGGCCAGCACCACCTCGCGCATCCCGGCGAGGCGGGCGGCCAGCGCCGAGGCCAGCAGGTGCACCTTGGACGGGAAGTAGCGGTAGAGCGTGCCCAGCGCGACGCCGGCCAGCTCGGCCACCTCGCGCATCTGGACCTCGTCGTAGCCGCCCCGGCTGGCCAGGGTCAGCGCGGCGTTCAGCATCCGCTGCCGGCGGGCCTGCTGGGACGGGGTGGCGGTGGTGGCCGCCCGGCCACCGGCGCTCTCGGCCGCGGCGGGCTGCTCCGCCGTCCTGCCGGTCGCGGCGGCGGTCTCGGTCGCGGCCTCGCTCACGCTGGGCTCCTCCCTGCTTACCAGCCGCAGGTCGCGCCGGGCTGGGGTCAGGGCAGTGCCCACAGGCGCGGCGAAAAATTAGATCCTGTTCTAGTCTAGGGGCGCGCAGGCCGTCTACGGCTGTGCGCCCGTGTGTCGCTGCTCGCGTTTCGTTGGCCGTGCCAACCGAGTACGGTCGGTCATCACCAGCGGCCGGGGACCGCCCGCGGGCAGGGCGGCGCCGCGGGGTGCCGCCCGGCGCCGGACCGCGCCGGAAACGGCACAGCCCCGGTCGCGGGGACCGGGGCTGGCGTCGCGGTGATCGGGCCTGACGATCGGGCCTGACGTTGTCGGGGCTGGCCTGGCGTGACTGGGGCTGGCACTGTCCGGCGCGCCGCGCCGGGTGCTGGCAGCCGCGCTGAGCTGGGCCGTTGCCTGGCTGAAAGGTCGTTGCCCGGCGGGATGGCCCTTGCCCGCCGGGATGGTCGTTGCCCGGCGGAATGGTGGAGCGTGCCACCGGCCCCGGTCTGGCCCGGGTGCCGCCGGGCCAGACCGGGTGCTCGGGTGAGCGCGGCGCGCGGGTGGACGTCGACCAGCGCCGGCCGGTTCAGCCGACGCTGGTCAGCGTCGAGCGACTCAGCTGGTGGGCACGGTGACGGTGTCCCGGCCGGACCGCAGCAGGGTCCCGGGAGTGGCACCTGTGGGCCGGCCGTCCTCGACGATCCGCACGCCGTTGACGAAGACCGCGCGCACGCCGACCGACTCGGCGGTCAGCCGGGCCGCGCCCGACGGCAGGTCGTTGACCAGCCGCGCCGGCTGGGAGTCGACGGTGGCCGGGTCGAGCACCACCAGGTCGGCGGCGTAGCCCGGGGCGACCAGGCCCCGGCCGCGCAGCCCGAACGCGGCCGCCGGCTCGCCGGTCATCATCGCCACCGCCCGCTCCAGCCCGACGAGGCGGCGCCCGCGCAGGCAGTCGCCGAGGAACCGGGTCGGGTACGGGGCGCCGGCCATCCGGTCCAGGTGGGCGCCCGCGTCCGAGCCGCCGAGCAGCACGTCCTCCTCGTCCCAGGTCTGGGCGCGCAGGGCCCAGGATGCCGGGTCGTTGTCCGTCGGCATCGGCCACAGCACGGTGCGCAGCTCGTCGGCCGCGGCGATCTCGACCAGGGTGGCGAACGCGTCCTGGCCGCGCTCGGCGGCGATGTCGGCGACCACCCGGCCGGACAGCCCCTCGTTGGCCGCCGAGTAGGTGTCGCCGATGACGTAGCGGCCGAAGTCGGCCAGCCGGCGCAGCACCCCGGCCTCCGGCGAGTTCGCCGACGCCAGCATCCTGGCGCGGACCTCGGGGTCGCGCAGCCGGTCGATCCGCTCGCCGATCGGCAGGTTGAGCACGTCGCCCCAGCCGGGGATGAGGAACAGCGCGCAGAAGTTGCGCAGGCTCATGTTCATCGGGACGAGCGTCGGCATGGTCAGCGCGATCACCCGCCCACCGAGCTCGCGGGCCCGGCGCGAGGCCAGCAGCTGGCGCGGCACCCGCTCCGGCACCGCCGCGTCGATGGTGAGGACGTTCCAGTTCAGCGTCCGGCGGGCGGTCACGGACAGGTTGGCCAGCAGCTCGATCTCGTCGTCGCTGAACAGGTCGAGGCAACCGGGCACGATGCCCTCGAGCAGGGTGCCCTCGTGCTCGCCGACCGCCTTGGCCAGCGCCATCAGCTCCGCCGTCGCCGACCAGCGGGAGGGGACCGGCTGGCCGTCGCCGTCGGAGTGGGTGCCGGACAGCGTGGTCGAGAAGCCGAGCCCGCCGGCCTCAAGCGCCTTGTGCAGCTCGCGGACCATCGCCGCGATCGCCTCGTCGTCTGCCTTGTTGCCGACGGCCGCCGAGCCCATCACGTAGCGGCGCAGCGCGCAGTGCCCGACCAGGAAGCCGGCGTTGACCGCGGTGCGCCCGTCCAGCCCGTCGAGGTACTCGGCGAACGTCTCCCAGCCCCAGGCGATGCCGTCCTCCAGCGCCGACAACGGCATGCCCTCGACCCTCGCCATCATCCGGCGCAGGTAGTCGGCCTCGTCGGCGTCGCTGGCGCCGGCCGGGCGCAGCGGGGCCAGGGTGAAGCCGCAGTTGCCGGCGAGGATGGTGGTCACGCCATGCTGGCTCGACGGGGTCGCGTACGGGTCCCACCAGAGCTGGGCGTCGTAGTGCGTGTGCACGTCGATGAACCCGGGGGTGACCACGTGGCCCGTGGCGTCGAGGACCTGCCTGGCCTCCCCGGCTGGGGCGTCCGCGCTGCCGGGGGCGCCGACAGCGACGATCTTTCCGTCCTGGACGCCGATGTCGGCGGCGCGCGCCGGAGCCCCGGTGCCGTCGACGAGCTGCCCGCCTCGCACGATCAGATCGAGCACGCCGCTCTCCTCCCAATCTGTGTCCTGTCCGGCCGGCCGCGCTGCCCGGCCGCGCGCGCCGCCGGCCAGCCCGACGGGCGGCTGACGACGTCCGTAAGCAGGACACTAGCTCGAATCTGATGCTCCGTCAGGTTTCCCCCCCCCGCGAGCCGGGTCGCCCGGCCGGACCGCCGCCCGCGCCGGACACCAGGAAGGGGAGCTGGACCACTCGTTCCGGCGCTTCTCTTCCGCCAAAGGGGAACCTGTTCTAGTCTGTGCCCGCGGTCACAGTGCGGGGGGTGACGTGCCCCTCGGGTCCGGCCGCCGGCGGCCACCGGCCGTGCTCGTGCCGGCCGCCACCCTGCTCGGCTGGCGCCACCACCCGCCCCGCCGCGGTCGGCGGTGCCACCAGCAGGGGAGCCACACCGCACCAGTCGCACAACCCAGCGCCGGACACCCGGTCCCCAGGACAGCTGAGAGGTCCGATGGCCCGCACCCCAGGCTCCCGCCTGCGCCTATCCCGTCGCGCCGGCCGCTCCGGCCGGTTATCGGCCGTCGCCGTCGGCAGCGCCCTGCTGCTCGTCGTCGCCGGCTGCACCCGCTCGTCGGACGAGACCGAGGACGGCGGCGGCCAGGCGGCGCCGCCACCCGCCGCCACGACCGCCGCGGCCGCGCCCGGTGACTTCGGCACCCTGCGCGGCATCTGCGGACCAGGCGACGCGTCCACGCCCACCGGCCGCGGCGTAACCGCGGACACGATCACCGTCGGCGTCTCCGCCGACCCGGGCAGCGACGTCACCCCAGGGCTCGGCCAGGAGTTCTTCGACGTCGCCGACGCCTTCGTGGCCTGGTGCAACGAGGCCGGCGGCATCAACGGCCGCGAGATCGTGCTGAACAAGCACGACGCGAAGCTGCTGGAGGCCGGCCAGCGCATGGTCGAGGCCTGCCAGACCGACTTCATGGTGGTCGGCGGCGGAAACGTGGTGGACGCCCCGGCGGTCCAGCCGCGGGTCGACTGCGGCCTCGGCGCGATCCCGGCCTACGGCGTCTCGCCGGAGGCGTTGAACGCCCCGCTGCAGGTGCGCGCCGCGCCGAACACCGCGCAGCTCTACCCGGCCGGCGCCTTCCGGCTGATGGCCCAGATGTTCCCGGAGTCGTCCAGCTCGCTTGGGATCGGCAACAGCTCGCTGGCCACGATCCGCCCACAGGGCCTGCGGCTGCGCCAGGCGCTCACCCAGTACGGCTACACCGTGAGCGCATACCAGGAGATGCCGCCGCTGGTCACGAACTACCGGCCGTTCATGGAGGAGCTGAAGAACGCCGGCGTGCGCGGCTACCAGCCGATCGGTATCCAGGACCTCACGCCGCTGGTCACCGCCATGAACAACGTCGGACTTGATCTCGACTTCATGCTCGTCGAGAACCAGCTCTACAACGACCTGACCAAGCAGGCGTTCGCGGCGGCCGAGTTCCCGCCGACCTGGGTCGTGCTCACCCACCTGCCCTGGGAGCTGGCCGACGAGTACCCGGTGATGAAGCAGGCGCGCGACATCGTCACGGCCAAGGTGCCGGACGCCGACTTCACCGACTTCACCGCGCTCGGGTTCAGCGCCTGGACGCTGTGGGCGAAGTCGGCGACGGCCTGCGGCGACAACCTGACCGTCCAGTGCGTGCTGGACAACGCGGCCAAGGAGCGGTCGTGGACGGCCGGCGGGATCTACCCGGAGGGTCAGGTGCTCACCCCCGGTGAGCAGCACATCTCCAACTGCCTGCTGCTGATGAAGGTCACCGAGGAAGGATTCGTCTACGACCGGGAGGCGACGAAGCCGACCGACGACATCTACAACTGCGACCCGCAGAACGTGGTGACCCTCACCGAGACCTTCGACGAGGTCGCCGGATGAGGCTGGCCTGACCGGCCGGCACGGCCAGGGGACACGGGCCGGGTGGCGCGACGACGCGCCGCCCGGCCCTGCCCGCGCCTGAGCCGGCCATCTCCCGCCCAGGGCGGCCCACATCTCCGCCCGCAACTCCCACCGCACGATCCGGCACCACCGAGACCCGGCCCGCTGACTACACGGAAACAAACACCCGGTCCGTGCCACCCGGGCTCTGTCCGACCCACGAACCGCTTTGCAAAGCTGAACCACATTCAGGTCGTGGCTGCCAGCTGCCCCAGGCAAGCCCCGCCAGCCGCCCAGCAGCCGACAACCGCACCACTTCGAAACCGCACCCCAGCCCCCCGATGGAGCGCGATATGAGCGGCGAGACGGTGACCGACGACAGACCCATCAACTTCGCGAACATCCTGGAGCTCATCGCCGACGCGGTACCCGACCGGCTCGCGCTGGTCGCCCCACCGGCCCGGCTCACCTTCGCCGAACTGGACGCCCGGGCGGACCGGACCGCCCGGCTGCTGCGTGGCGGCGGCGTCCAGGCCGGCGAACACGTAGGGATCTACAGCGTCAACCGGGCGGAATGGGTCGAGTCGATGCTCGGCTGCCTGAAGCTGCGCGCGGTCCCGATCAACGTCAACTTCCGGTACGTGCCGGCGGAGCTGCGCTACCTCGCCGACAACGCCGACCTGGTCGCGATGGTCGTCGAGCGGCGCTACCTGCCGACGCTGGCCGCAGCGCTGCCGGACGCGCCGCTGCTGCGGCTGGTGGTCGTGCTGGAGGACGGCACCGACCCGGCGGACGACGGCGGGATCGGCGCGCTCACCGCCGCTGGCGGCCCGCTCGCCGACCGGGGCCTGCGCGTCATCGGCTACGAGGACCAGCCGGACGACGACGGCCCCGTCCGGATCCCGCGCAGCGCCGACGACCACTTCGTGCTCTACACCGGCGGCACCACCGGGCTGTCCAAGGGCGTGATCTGGCGGCACGAGGACCTGTTCCACGCCGCGATCAACCGGCCGCTGGCGGACGGCTCGGTCGCCCAGCGGCTGACCGACCTGCTCGCGCACACCAGCAACCCGCCGCTGAAGTACATGACGATGGCGCCGCTGATGCACGGCGCCGCCGAGTTCGCGTCGCTGATCAGCATCGCCACCGCCGGCACGATGGTCCTCTGGTGCGAGCGGCACTTCGACGCCGACGGGGTGCTCACGCTCGCCGCCGCGGAGAACTCCACCTCGATCACGGTCGTCGGGGACGCGATGGCCCGCCCGATCGTCGACGCACTGCGGGCGAACCCCGGCAAGTACGACCTGTCCGGGCTGATGGTGGTGGCCAACAGCGGCGCGCCCATGTCCAGCCAGGTCCGCGAGGAGCTGACCGAGCTGCTGCCGAACATCTTCATCCTCGACTCCTACGGCGCGTCGGAGCTCGGCCACAGCGGCAACGAGTCCGGCGGCCGGCGGGTCTTCGCGCTGACCCCGGACACCGCGGTCCTCGACGAGCACCTGGAGCCGGTGGCGCCCGGCTCGCCGGAGCCGGGGCGGATCGCCCGGCGCGGGCCGATCCCGCTCGGCTACTACAAGGACAAGGCGAAGACCGACGCCACGTTCCTCCACGACGCCCGGGGCGTGCGCTGGGTGGTGCCCGGCGACCTGGGCCTGGTCCGCGAGGACGGCACGGTGCTGCTGCTCGGCCGGGGGAGCACGGTGGTCAACACCGGCGGCGAGAAGGTCTTCCCCGACGAGGTCGAGGACGCGCTGAAGACGCACGAGGCGGTCTTCGACTGCGCCGTCGTCGGCGTGCCGGACGAGCGGTTCGGCGAGCGGGTGGTCGCGCTGGTGTCCCTGCGCCCGCAGGCGCCGGGCGGCGAGCCGACCCCGGCGGAGCTCGCCACCCACTGCCGCCAGCACATCGCCGGCTACAAGGTGCCCAAGGAGATCCACATCGTGGACTCGATCCGCCGCAACCCGGCCGGCAAGCCGGACACGGTCTGGGGGCGCCAGACCGCGAGGCGGCTGTCCGAGGAAGCCGCCCAGGCGGCGGCCAGCCAGGCGCACACGGCCAACAAGGAGGTACCGGCATGACCACGGTTGCCGAGAACGATGCGAACGGAGCGGTGGGCTCGGCGACGGTCGCGGGCGCGGTGGGCTCGGCTGCCGCCGCCGCGGCCGCCGCGGCGTCGGGTGGCGAGCTGTTCCGGCCGTCGTTCCTGCCCGACCTGCTGATCGCGGCGCTGGGCCGCAACCCGGACAAGCCGGCGGTCTACCTCGGCGACGTCGCGCTCACCGCGGCCCAGGTCGCCGCCGAGATCAGCCGGTACGCGCAGGCGTACGCGTCGGTGGGGCTGACGGTCGGCAGCCGCCTCGCGTTACTGTCGCCGAACCGGCCGGAGGTGCTGTTCACCCTCGGCGCGAACATGATCACCGGCTGCCGGTCCACCTCCCTGCACCCGCTGGGATCGGTGGAGGACCACGTCTACGTGCTCAGCGACGCCGAGGTCGAGACGCTCATCGTCGACCCGGCGTTCGCCGACCGGGCGGCGGAGTACGTGCGGCGGGTGCCGACGCTGCGCCAGGTGCTCACCTACGGCCCGACCGGGCTCGGGACCGACCTGCTGGAGCTGGCCGCCGGCTTCTCGCCGCGGCCGCTGCGGGCGCCGGCGGTGAACCCGGACGACATCGGCGGCCTGACCTACACCGGCGGCACCACCGGGCGGCCCAAGGGCGTCATGGGCACCTACCGCAACGCCGCCGCGATGACCCAGATCCAGCTCACCGAGTGGCAGTGGCCGGACGCGCCGCGGTTCCTGATGTGCACCCCGCTCAGCCACGCCGGGGCCGCGTTCTTCATCCCGGTGCTGCTGCGCGGCGGCTGCCTGGTCGTGCTGCCGTACTTCGAGCCCGGCGCGGTGCTGGATGCGATCGAGAAGTACCGGATCAACGCGACCATGCTGGTCCCGACGATGATCTACGTGCTGCTCGACCACCCCAGGCTGGCCACCGCCGACCTGTCCAGCCTGGAGACCATCTACTACGGCGCGGCGGCGATGTCGCCGACCCGGCTCGCCGAGGCGATCGAGCGGTTCGGGCCGATCTTCTTCCAGTACTACGGCCAGTCCGAGTCGCCGATGACGATCACGGTGCTGCGCAAGGAGGAGCACGACCTGTCCCGGCCCGAGCGGCTGGCCAGCTGCGGCCGGCCGGTGCCGTGGCTTCGGGTCGCGCTGCTCGACGACAACGGCAACGAGGTGCCCGACGGCGAGCCGGGCGAGATCTGCGTGCGCGGCCCGCTGAACTGCGCCGGGTACTGGAAGCTGCCGGAGCAGACCGCCGAGCTGTTCGCCCACGGCTGGCTGCACACCGGCGACATCGCCCGCCGCGACGAGGACGGCTACCTCTACATCGTCGACCGCAAGAAGGACATGGTCATCTCCGGCGGGTTCAACATCTTCCCGCGGGAGGTCGAGGACGTGCTGGCCACCCACCCGGCCGTGGCCGCGGTCGCGGTGATCGGCGTGCCGGACGAGAAGTGGGGCGAGGCGGTCAAGGCGATCGTGGTCCGCCGCCCCGGGGTCGACACGCCGCAGGACCAGCTTGCCGCCGAGCTGACCGCGCTGGTCCGCGACCGTAAGGGTCCGCACCACGCACCCAAGTCGGTGGACTTCACCGACTCCATCCCGGTCAGCCCGCTCGGCAAGCCGGACAAGAAGGCGCTGCGCGCCCGCTTCTGGTCCGGCGCCGGCCGCCAGGTCAACTGACGACCGCCGGCCCGCCGAACCACACCGACAACTACGTGGCCATCACGTAGCGACCAGAGAGGAACCCCGCCGATGCCGGTCATCGTCGCAACCTTCTCCCCGAAGCCTGAGCACGTGGACGAGGTCCGCGAAGCGCTGCTCGCCGCGGTACCCGAGGTGCACAAGGAGCCCGGCTGCAAGCTCTACGCCGTACACGAGGCCCCCGGCAAGTTCGTGTTCATCGAGGAGTGGGCCGACGACGACGCGGTCGCCAAGCACGCAGCCTCGCCGGCCCTGGCGGAGATGCTGCAGAAGGTCGACGGCAAGCTCGCCGGCCCGTTCGACATCGTCATGCTCACCCCGCTGCCGGCCGGCGACCCGGCACGCGGCCAGCTCCGCCCGTAGCCCGCGGGCGTCGGGCTCCTCGCGGGGCCGGCGGCGTCGCACCTTCCCGGCCGACGAGCGGTTGCCTGGCGGCCGGTTGGGTCAGGCGTCGAGCCAGTGCTCGGCCCAGTCGGCGGCGATCTCGCCGAAGACGGCCGGGTCGGCGTCGCGGTTGAAGTAGGCGGTGGCCAGCTGGACGGCGCTCGCGCCGGAGCGCAGGAAGTCGGCGACGTCCCGGCCGGTCGTGATGCCGCCGGCGCCGACGATGTCGATCTCGGCGGGCAGCAGCCGGCGCAGCTGGCGGACCTGGCCGAGGGCGATCGGCCGCAGCGCGGGGCCGGCCATCCCGGCCAGCTCGACGTCGATCGCCGGCCGGCGCCCATCGGTGTCGTAGGCCAGCGCGTTCGGGAAGGTGTTCACCGCGACGACGTAGCGCGGACCGCCACCGCCGGGCGCCCCGCCCTGCTTGGCGAGCACGTCGGCCAGCCCGGCCAGCGCCTCCGGGTCGGAGAACGGCGAGATCTTCACCCCGTAGGGGACGCGGCGGGTTGCGCCGGGGCCAGCCGCGCCCGGGGCGGCCGCGGCGGCGTCGGTACCGGCCTGGCCGGGCATCGCGGCCGCCGCGGCCGCCAGCCCCTCGGCGACGGCGGCGCAGACCCCCCCGGGCTGGCCGCGGTG
>JADGHD010000143.1 GCA_019689615.1 Frankia sp.
CGGGTCTGTTGTTTATACGACACCGCCCCCGGGGGGGCGGGGCGGGCGCCGGGCGCGGCGGCAGGGTTGGGGACGGTGGAGGTGGGTGGGTACTCGGCGCGGGCAGGGGCCCGTACGCCGGTCAGACCGCGCCGCGCGCGCTCAGCTCGAGGTTCACGGTCTCCAGGATCGCGGCGAGGGTGAACCCGGGCGGCGGGTCCGCCGGCAGCTCGACGCCGACCGAGCCGGCCACCTCCGACTGCAGCTGCAGGTAGGCGAGCGAGTCCAGGCCGATGTCGGCGAAGGTGACGTCAAGCGATTCGGGCAGGTCCTCCTCGGGGAGCCCGGCCTGGGTCACCAGGAATTCCATGAGCGCGGCCTTGTCCCACTGCTGGGGCATTGTCGGTCCCTCCGGTTACGAGGACGGGAAGACAGGGCGAATGCACGGTCAGATGGGGCGACAATTGCGCACGCGCGGTGCGCGCAGCCGGCGGTTGCCCACCCGCGCGGCGGATGCCGGTGGCACCGCCGCGCGGGTGGCTTTTCGACCGCAGCCAGACAGGTACCAGAATCTCGGCCGGCGCGCGGGCGATTTGGCAGAACCTGTATCTTTGGTCACCTCTGACGCCCGGTGCGCGAGCGCGGCGGGGGAATGTTCCGCACTCCGGTGAAACTGTCGTTTTCACAGCCGGAATGGGCATGGCGAGGCCACGGCCGGCAAGGCCGCGCCCAGCCGGCGTTCGCACGGAATGCGCCCGCGGTGCCGGTGGCCGGGAAATGGCCGCGCGGTGGCTGCGGAATGCTATGCGGGCCGGGGCGGCGCTGACGTCGTCCAGGTGTAGAAGCTGCGGGCCATGGCGTCCCGCGGGCCGCGCCAGGTCGCCGGGTCGTACGGGCTGATGTACTTGGCGAGCTTGGTGTTCACGTCCACGAACAGCGGGTGTTCGCGCGCGTTCGCGAGCGGGGCGTTGATGCCGCCCTCGGTCTCGATCAGGTGGAAGTACAGCCCGTGGAAGCTGAACAGCTCCCGGCGGCTGACCCCGATCAGGTGCGGCAGCTCGCCCGCGTCCGACTCCGCGAAGATCTCCGCGACCGCGGCTTCGTCACCGGGATCCATCCGGGCAACGATCAGCGTACGGTGGCTCACGGTGCGTCTCCCATCGCTGCTGGTCTCGTCGAGCAGTCTGGTCCGGTCAGGTTGATCCTGTCCGGGGTTCCGGCACTTCTCGACATGGCAACTAGTTGCGCTGGCACACTTCGGACACAACTTATCCCATGAAAATCAACGGTGCTACAATCGCATGCGCTGCGCTTTGTAACATCACTGATACTTTCGGAAGTCGCCGGTGGGCAGGCGGCGGCGCCGGCGGCCGTAGCCTCCGGCGCCGCGTGCCAGGGATGGTCAGCGCTCGGGGACGACCGCTTCCCAGAAGTACTGGGCGGGGAAGGTGCCGGGCACCTTCTTCATGCCGGTGAACTTCAGGCCCGCCCGCTCGTAGAAGAGCTCGAACTCCCGCCGGGTGTTGCGCGCCCCACCCACGTTGAGCAGCAGGAACAGGTCGACGATCGTGGTCACCCGCAGCTCGTCGACCGGGGCGTCCATCATCGCGTCGACGATGACGACCCGGGCACCCGGCTTCGCGGACTCGCGGATGTTGATGAGCGCCTGCTCCGCGTTCGGAGCGTCCAGGATGTTCTTCAGGATGTACAGGTCGGCCTCGACCGGGACCTCGTCGTAGAGGTCACCGCCGACCAGCGTGACCCGGTCGGCCAGCGCGCCACCCGGCCGTAGCGCGGGCTCGGCCGTCTCGACGACGGCCGGCAGGTCGAACAGCACGCCCTTGACGTGCGGCCAGCGCTCCAGCAGCTCGCGCAGCAGCCGGCCCTGCCCGCCGGCGATGTCGGCGACCACGCCCACGTCGGACAGGTCGAAGCCGGCGGTGACCGGCGCCGCGCTGAGCATCGTGATGGCGGTCATCGCCTTGCTGAACTGCTCGAGCTCGCCGAGGTTCTCGCCGAGGTAGGTGTAGAAGTCCTTCCCGTAGATGTCCGGGATCACGGACTGCCCGGTGCGGACGGCGTCCGCCAGCCGCGGCCACGCCTGCCAGGTCCACGGCGCCCCCATCCACAGCACGAGGTGCTTGATGGGGATCTCCGAGTCATCGCGCAGCCAACGCGACAGCTCGTTGTGTGTATACCGGCCGGGCTCGACCTCGTCGAACACACCATGCACCGTCAGAGCGCGCATTAGCCGGTTCAGCGCGGCCGGCTCCGCCTGAACCGTCTTCGCCAGCTCGTCGGCTGTGACGCTGCCCTCATCGAACTTGTCCGGGATTTCAAGACGGATCGCGGCCTGCAGGACCGCGGCCAGCCCGGCGCCGGCGGCCAGTGTTTCGATCCGTCGGACGACGTCGAGCTTCTCTTCCGAGACGATGTGCGGCACCAGCTCACCCTCCGGGGGAGGTCGGGCAATTTCTGGGCTCACTTTAGACCCAACGGCCTCCCGCGGGGGCAGCAACCAGCAAAATATGCCGCCCGCCGGCCGTCTGCAATTGGCAAGAATTGTCCGAGGGGAAGATACCCGCGACCGGGCCGACGCCGAGGGCGGTTGGCATGAAAAGCACTGGCCGGAAGATGCCAGAAGTCTTGCGGTAAACAGCCGCGACGGCGGGTCGCGACGTGGTATTCGGGGCCCGCCGCCGCGTGTGGGTCTGCGTGCGGCTTACAGCCAGCCGCGCTGCGTGGCCAGGATCCCGGCCTGGAACCGGCTCCTGGCGTCCAGCTGGCGCATCAGCTCGGCCACCATCCGCCGCACGGTGCGCACGGACAGGCCGAGCGTGCGCGCGGCCGCCTCGTCCTTCACGCCCTCGGCCAACAGCCGCAACAACAGCAGCTCGGCTGGCGAGGGCAGCTGGGCACCGTCCTCGCCAGCGGCCGCGTCGTGCGCCCCGGTGCGCGGCCGCGGCGTTCTGCCCGGCCGGCCGGCCGGCTCCGCCGGTCCCGGTGGGCCGTCCAGCCCGGCCGGGGCGGGCTGGCTCCCGTACGCCGCCTGCGCGCCGCCCGCGGCCGCCCACAGGTGCTCGAACAGCGCCACCCCGAGCGCGACCAGCTCGGGCGAGCGGACCGCCAGGGCGTCCGCCGGCACGGCCGACGCCGAGCCGGCGGCCGGCAGCGGCCCCAGCCGCACCACGGCCACCCGCCGGTCGGCCACGGTGAGCTCGACCGGCGGTTCATCGGCCAGCCGGACGAGCGCGCCGGCCGCCACGGCGTCGCGCAGCGCCTCGTCACCCGACTGCGCGTCCGGGAGCGGGTCCGCGGCCCGGCCGGCCACCACCCGCACCCGCAGCGTGGACAGGTCGAGCGGGCGCAGCTCGGCCATCAGCGCGCCGGCGGCCGCCGCCGGGCGGGTGGCGAGCAGCTCCCGGCGGGCCTCCCCGACCAGCGCGCTTACCTCCGCCAGCACGGCGTCGGCCGGCACCACCCGGACCACGGCGTCGTCCGAGCGCCCGCCGGAGCGGCCGGCCTGGAACTCCGACACGAACGCGCTGATCTGCGCCTGCGCCCGCAGGATCTGCTCGTGCTGGCGGATCAGCTGCTCCTGGCGGCTCTGGATCAGCCGTTCCAGCGGGGCTTCCGGGTGCACGGCCCGCAGCCGGCCCGGCTCCGGCGCCGGCACCAGCAGGGACAGCGCGACCAGCCGTTCCCGGGCCCGGATGACCACGGACAGCGGCTGGTCGAGCATCCTGGCGACGGCCTCAGCGCTGAGGGTCTCGTCGCGCAGCCATACCAGGTAGGCGGCCTCCGTGACCTCGTCGAGGCCGAGAAGATCCAGCACCCTGCTCCTCCACGACCACCGGCCGCCACGGGCCCCCGCGCTCCGCCCGGCCGGCTCCTGTCAGCCCCGGGCTAGTCCATCCGCCCCCGGCTCACCGCGAGGTCGCGCTCCCGGTTCTCCGCGACCACGACTTCCAGCGCGTGCCGGACCAGCGCGATCAGGACCTGGCGCACGGACTCGCGCCGCCGGGCGTCGCAGAACACGATCGGCCGGCTCTCCTCGACGTCGAGCGCCTTGCGGACGTCCTCGACCTCGTAGCGGCGCGCCCCGTCGAACTGGTTGAGGGCGATCAGGAACGGGATGTCCCGCTCCTCGAAGTAGTCGATCGCCGGGAACGAGTCGGCCAGCCGGCGGGTGTCCACCAGCACCACGGCGCCGATCGCGCCGAGGACCAGCTCGTCCCACATGAACCAGAACCGGTCCTGCCCGGGGGTGCCGAACAGGTAGAGGATCACGCTGTCGAGCAGCGTGATCCGGCCAAAGTCCATGGCGACCGTGGTGGTGGTCTTGCCACCGATCGCTGACGTGTCGTCTATGCCGATGCTGGCGGCGGTCATCGCCGCCTCGGTCGTCAGCGGGGTGATCTCGCTGATCGAGCCGACGAACGTCGTCTTGCCGACGCCAAACCCACCCGCGATGATGATCTTTACCGGGCTGGGCGCGGTCGTGGCCCTGCGGGTACTGGACATCCGGGGGTCGGACAGCCGGGGGTCAGAGAGCCTGGAGTCCATCGAGCACCCTCTCGATCAGCGCCTGGTCGGGTCGGTTCGTGGGGCGTGCCGGCCGGTGCACCGTGACGAGGCCCGCATCGAGCATGTCGCCGACGAGGACCCGCACCACTCCGACCGGCATGTTGAGCCGGGCGGCGATCTCCACGATGGACTGCAGCCGCTGGCAGAGCAGGGCGATCGCGCGCTGCTCGGGGTCGAGCGAGCCGGCCGCGACCCGCCCGTGCGGCGTGGTCGTCACGAGGGCGACCAGTTCGAGTGTTCCCTTGTTCGGCCGAGTCCGCCCACCGGTGACCGCATAGGGACGCACGACCGGTCCGGCCTCGTCGTCGAACCACTCCTCGTCTCGCGACACGACGGTTCACCTACCTGCCTCAGATGGGCAACGCGGCCTGCATCTCGGCCCGTAGCTCGGGGGTCAGGAACTCGCCCACCCTGGTCACCAGGAGGGCCATCTCGTAGGCGATCAGACCAATGTCCGCGCCAGGGCTGGAGAGGATCGCGAGGCAGGCGCCGTCGCCGACCGCCGTGACGAACAGGAAGCCCTGTTCCATCTCGACGATTGTCTGTCTGACGTTCCCACCGCCGAAGAACCGCCCGGCGCCCCGGGCCAGGCTGTTGAAGCCGGAGGCGACAGCGGCCAGCTGGTCCGCCGTGGCCCGGTCCATTCCGGCCGAGGTGGCCAGCAACAACCCGTCGGACGAGAGCGCGATCGCGAAGGTGACTTCCGGCACCTTCTTGACGAGGTTGTTGAGCAGCCAGCTCATGTTCTCGGACGGCCCAACCGGGCTCATCAGGTCACCTTCCTCTGATCGTCACCGTCTCTTGAACCCTGTCCGTCCGCCAGACCTCGTCCGAAGTTGCTCTGGAAGGAGGACATCATTGCCCGGATTTCCTCGGGCGTGCGCGGCCCGGCCAGCGTCGAGGGCTGCCGTGCCGGCGGCGGGTTGTCCCTACGCAGCTCCGGCGCCAGGTTGGCCCGCCTGGTGCGTCGGGGCAGCCCGACCTCGGTGGTCTGCGGAGGCGGAGCCGTCCCGCCGCCGGACCGACTGGTCCGGTACGGGCCGGGCAGGCCGCCGCCCGGGGTGAGCGGGCCGTGGTCCGGCGCGTGGCTGGACGCGTAACGGCTGCTCGCGGGCGGCGCGGCCGGCTGATTGCGGGCGGAGATGCGGCTTGGCAGGACGCCGAACTGGTCGGCCTCCCCGCCACCGATGGGTCCCTGCGTCGAGGTCATGGGCGCGGAGAAGGCGGACGACGAGTAGGGCGGCCCCCCAGCGGCCGACCGCGCGGACGCGGCCGGACTCGCGCCCGGCTCGCCGGAGCCGGCGTCGTCGCCGGCTCCGGAGTCGTTGCCAGCCGGAGGCTGGCTGGTGGTGCTCCGCCGCGGCCGGTCAGCGATGAACCAGCTCGACCGCACGGTGGCGAACACCGGCAGGTCGTCGATGAGCGGCTCGTCCTCGCCGCGGCTGGATGGTGTGCCGAACATCGACCGCGGGCCGGAGTCGGCCTGCGGACGTGACGGCGGGACGGGCGGGATTGGGTCCCGCAGCGGCGGCGGGGCCGGCAGGTCCGCCGGGGACAGCGTGCCGGCCGGCGCCGGCAGCGGGGTCGACTGCGGCGGCGGGGCCGCCGGCGGCGACACCGCGGCGACGACCGCCTCGATCACGTCAGCGGCACCGCTGCTGGTGACCGGGGCTGACTCGCCACCTGCGCCGGTGGCCTGGGTCGCGGCGCCGCCTTGGTCGCCGCCCACCCCGCCATGGCCGCTGCCGGAGCCGCCGGGCGGCAGCGCCGGGGCGCTGGAGCGGGAGACCAGCTCGCTCTGGCCGGCGGTGAGCGCGGCGGGGCTCGCGCCGCCACCCGCCCCGACCGTGGCCAGCTCGCGGGCGCCGCCGTCGACCAGCGGCTCCTCGCCGGCATCGTCCGGCCGGAGCAGGGTGCCGGGGATCAGCACGATCGCCATCGTGCCGCCGTACGGGGAGGTGCGCAGCCGGACCTTGATACCGTGCCGCTCGGCCAGCCGGCCGACGACGAACAGGCCGAGCCGCTCGCTGGTGGACAGGTCGAACGGCGGCGGGTTCTCCAGGCGGTCGTTGAGGGTCCGGAACTCCTCCGGGCTCATCCCGAGGCCGCGGTCCTCGATCTCGATGGCGTAGCCGTTGGACACCTCGTGCCCGGCCACCTGCACCGGGGTGTGCGGCGGCGAGAACGAGGTCGCGTTCTCGATCAGCTCGGCGAGCATGTGGATGACGTCACCGACCGCGTGCCCGCTGATCGCGCCACCGCCGACCGGGAGCACCCTGACCCGGGTGTAGTCCTCGACCTCGGCCACGGCACCGCGGATGACGTCCTTGATCGGGACCGGCCGGCGCCAGCCACGGGCCGGCTTGGAGCCGGAGAGGACGATGAGGTCCTCCGCGTGGCGACGCATACGGGTGGCCAGGTGGTCGAGCCGGAACAGCTCCTCGAGCTCGTCCGGGTCGGTCTCCTTGCGCTCCAGGGCGTCGATGATCTTCAGCTGGCGGTGGATCAGCGCCTGGCTGCGGCGGGCCAGGTTGAGGAAGGTGTCGCCGATGCTCTTGCGCATCGCGGCCTGCTCGACCGCGGTCCGAACGGCCACCTGGTGGACGGTGCCGAAGGCCTCGGCCACCTGGCCGATCTCGTCCCTGGTGGTGGCCGGGACCGGGAACTGCTCGGCGTCGGTGTCGATGGGCTCGCCGCGGTGCAGCCGCTCGACGACGTCGGGCAGGCTGTGGTTGGCGACCTCCAGCGCGCCCTCCCGCAGCCGGCGCAGCTGCCGGATCATCGGGCTGGCGACGAGCAGCGAGACCACCACCGACAGGGCCAGGACCACGGCCACCACGGCACTGCTGATCAGGGCGTTGCGGGTGGCGGTCGCGGCGATGTCGTCGGCCGCGTCGGCGACGTCCCCGGCGACCTTGACCTCGACCTCGTGCAGCTTGGCGATCATACCCTGCGACGCGGCGAGCCACTCCGTCGTGGTGACGTTCGGCTGCAGGCCCTCCTGCTTGGAGCGGATGACGTCGTCGCGCATCGCGCTGACCACCGCGGTGGGCGAGCCGGGGATGGTCACCAGGCCGATGGCGTCGACCAGGTACTGCTTCTGCTGCGGGGTCGCGGTGGCGTCGAACTGGGCGAGCCAGGCGTCCTGGCGGCCGATCCAGGTCTGCGTCTCCCGGATGATGTCGGCCTGGCCGAGGAAGAGCACCCGGTTGACACCACCGGTCTGCTGGGACAGGGCCTCCTTCGCCTGGGCGATGGCGACCAGCGAGCTGGTGCCGTAGACCAGGTCGGCCTCCTCGTTACCGGCGGCGACCCGGGAGTTCAGGCCGAGCAGGCCACGGACCAGCGGGTCGAAGAACGCGACGTCCTGATCGAGGTTGATCTCCCGCCGGTCGAGCGCCTCCCGGTGCTCGATCAGCCGCACCAGCTGGTCGTCGACGCTGACCAGCAGGTCACCGAGCACGGCGCGGGCATCGCCCGGCAGGTCGGCCTCGCCGGCCCGGAAGGCGGTGAGGGCCTGGTCGGTGACGCCCCGGGCCTCGGTCATCTCCTGGACGCCGACGTTGTAACCGGACGCGGCGGCGGCGTGGGACTGGAACCGCTCGCCCTGGATGGCGCTGACCAGATCGTTCACCTGCACCGTGAACGTCGCCAGTGCCTTCGTCCGGTTGGCGGCCGTGACGCTGTTGACGTTCCCCCGCACCTGTATCGCGCTCAGCACGGCGAGAGCGACCAGCGGGACGACGAGAATTACCACCAGCTTCGCGCGGATGGGCCAGTTCTGGAGCATCCGGTCCTCTCGTCCGACGCCCGCGGGGAGGGCGCCTCGGTTACGGGCACAAGTAACGGTGCGGTTATGGAGATGAACGACGGGTCACACCGCCCGCGCTATCCGTGTTGTGAGGCCGTCCAGGCACGCTGGCGCGCCGGGACAGGAATCCCGCCGATCTCCCGCCCGGCCCCGATTGCCTGGAAGGTACGGTCACTCTAGCGACCCGCCGCAGCCAGCGCATGACGGGGGAGCGGCGTTCGGCCACCCCCCGCGCCCAAGTGACACGAAAAGCATCACCAGAACAACACGCTCCGCCGGGCGTTTATGGAAGTGTGGTTCCGCTAACAAGCCAGGACGGTCGGCGGGGTGCGCTCCGTACACCGAACAGTTGGCGTTCCGGCGTCGGACGGTGGGCGTACGGCCTACCTACCCCACCGTGGTGCCAGTGCCAGGAAGGGTTTCGCTCAACCGAGGCGGAGGCTGAAGTCGGGCGGGTTGGCCGGCCGCTGCGGTTCTGGCGCGGGTTCGGCGGGAGTCGCTCCGGTGGTGCGTACCGACGGCGTCTCCGCGGTGATCGGCTCGGCCGGCGGCGCGGCCGGGCTGCCGGCCGGGGCCGGCGGCGGCACGGACACCCCCTGCGGGGCGCGCCGGCGCGGCGCGTGCCGCAGCGCCCGCTCCAGCAGGTAGACGACCCATTCCAGCAGGGCGAACAGCGCCAGGCAGACCAGCTCGACGACGACCGGCACGGCCAGCAGCACGACGGCCTGCAGGCCGATCGCGAGGATCGCGAGCAGCTGCCACGGGCCGCCCGCCCACAGCTCCTTGATCGAGCGCGACCGGCTCACCGCGCCGACCCGCACGGCCGCCCACATCAGCCAACGGCGCACCACCGAGACGCCGAGCTCACGTAACGCCCGTCGGAACAGGCCGTCGGCGTCGACCCGGGGGATGGCCCCCTGGTCGGCCAGCACCCACAGATAGTCGTGGAGGATCGCCGCCCGGGTGTAGACGCCGTAGCGGGGCAGCAGCCAGGTCAGCACCCGAGGCACCGAGGCGAAGTCGGTGCCGAACTCCGACGGCACCTCGAAGTACTCCCAGCGGCCCTGGTAGCCGATGGGCTCGGCGAGCTCCCACCTCTTCGCGTCGATCTGCTGGACGACGACGCGGTCGCTCATGAACGGCATGCCAGCGCACTCCTCAGGGCCATGGACAGGCGGGCAGCCGGACGCGCGGGCGCCGGCAGCGGGAGGGCGCCCCCCGGCCGGCCATCGCCGCCGCGGGCCACGTCCCGTCGCCGAAGTATCGCTGGCCGCGCCGGCACCGCCACCCTCGGCCCACTCGCCGCTCCGCTGCGCGGCCGCTCCCCCGTCCCCCGGCCGCGGGCCCCTCGCCCAACCAGCTTCGCCGGCCCGCGCCCGAGGTCCTGGCGCCCGCGCGCGAGGTCCTGGCC
>JADGHD010000144.1 GCA_019689615.1 Frankia sp.
GGTCGACGTTCTTCTGACCGTCTTGGTCGACGTTCTTCTGACCGTCTTGGTCGACGTTCTTCTGACCGTCTTGGTCGACCATCTGACCGTCTCGGTCGACGGTCCCGGTCGACCGTCCCGCGGTCCGCGCCGGCCGCGCCCCGGCTTCGGGCGCGGCCCGGCTCACCACTCCGCCGGTCCGGCCGAGCCCGCGGCCGTTGACCCGCCGTCGGAGCCGGTCGAACCGGAGGCGTGCTGGCCCGGCTCGCCGGGGCGGCTGCGCGGGATCGCGCCCGGGGCGACCGTGGGCCCGGCGGCCGGCCGCGGCGCTGGCGCGGGCGCGTCGTCGCTGCCCTCGCGAGCGACTGGCACTCGGCCGTTGGCGCTGACGGGCCCGGCACCCGCGGCCGCGCTCACGCCGGCGCCGGGGGTGGGCCGGGCGTCGCCCGGCCGCGTCTGGCCGCCGCGCTGGGTAGCGGCCTCGGCCTCGGCCGGGTTGCCGTAGCTGCGGCCCTTCCAGGTCGCGCCGCGGCCGGCCCGGTGGCGGCGGGCCGAGTCGACCGTCATCGCGAGGTAGAGCATCGCGGTGAACGGCAGCAGCAGCGCGGCCGGTGCCGGCTGGCGGTAGTAGCGGATCATCGGCAGATAGGTGCCGGCGAGCAGCAGCCAGGTGGCGGCGCCGAGCAGCGCGAGCGGCAGCTGGCCGGCGACGGCGCCGGCCACGGTCGCCGCGACCGGGACGGCGAACAGCAGCAGCATCCCGGCGACGGTCGCCGCCAGCAGCAGCGGCGAGTGCCGGAGCTGGGTGTAGGCGCTGCGGGCGACCATGTTCCACAGGTCGGCCAGCGACGGGTACGGGCGGACGCTGTCCACCCGGTCGGCCAGGCCCAGCCAGGTCCGCCCGCCGGCCCGCTTGATCAGCCGGGCGATGGCCACGTCGTCGATGACCGCGCCGCGGACCGCGGCCAGCCCGCCGGCATCCAGCAGCACCCGGCGGCGCACCAGCGAGCAGCCGCCGGCGGCCGCGGCCACCGCCGAGCGCGGCCGGTTCGACCAGCGGAACGGGTAGAGCATCGCGAAGAAGTAGACGAACGCGGGGACGATCAGCCGCTCCCAGCCGGACTTCGCCCGCAGCCTGGCCATCTGCGACACCATGTCGAGCTGGTGGGTGGTCGCCGCCTCGACCAGCGAGCGCAGCGAGCCCGGCCGGTGCGCGATGTCGGCGTCGGTCAGCAGCACGAACTCGACGTCGCCTGCGTACTCGACGCCGTGCCGCAGCGCCCAGAGCTTGCCGGTCCAGCCCGGCGGCGGCGGGGTCGACGCCAGCACGGTGAGCCCCACGCCGCCGAGGCCGGCCACGTCGCCGGCGGCGCGGGCGGCGGCGCGGCGGGCGAGCTCGGCCGCGGCCAGGTCCCTGGCGACGTCGGCGGTCCCGTCCGTGCTGGCGTCGTCGACGAGGACCAGCGTGACCGGGCCCGGATAGTCCTGGGCGAGCAGGCTCGGCAGGGTCAGCGGCAGCACGTCCGCCTCGTCCCTGGCCGGCACGACGATCGCGATCGCCGGCCACTCGGCCGGCGTGCGCCGGGCGGGCAGCCGCTGGTCGGTCCGCCAGTACCCGCCCCAGCCGAGAGTCAGCCACACCCAGCCGGCGAGCGCGGCGATCGAGAACCCGGTGAGAACTGTCAGCCCCGTCACTCTCCGTAGCCTGCCATAGCCGGCCGGCGGCGGCCGGCTGCCGCCAGACCCACCCCCGGCATGCCTCTACCCGGAACGGCCAGCGAGTATCACTACAGACAGTTACAGCGACCTGCTACACGGTGGCGGTCTCGGCGTAGCGACGGCGCAGCGCCATGCCCGCGGCGACCCCGCCGGCCAGCGCGCCGAGGCCCGCCGCGGTGGGAATCCCGACCTTGGCCGCCTTGCGCGCGGTACGGAAGTCCTTGATCGTCCAGCCCCGCTCCCGGGCCGCCGCCTTCAGGTCGGGGTCCGGGTTCACCGCGACCGGATTGCCGACCAGCGACAGCATCGGCAGGTCGTTGATCGAGTCGGAGTAGGCCCAGCAGCGCTGCAGGTCGAGCTGCTCGCGTTCGGCCAGCGCGCGCACCGCGGCCGCCTTGCCCGGCCCGTGCAGCGGGTCGCCGACCAGGTGGCCGGTGTAGCGGCCGTCGACCACCTCGGCGACGGTCCCGAGCGCGCCGGTGAGCCCCAGCCGGCGGGCGATGATCGAGGCCAGCTCGACGGGGGTGGCGGTGACCAGCCAGACCCGGTGACCGGCGTCCAGGTGCTGCTGCGCGAGCGCGAGCGTGCCGGAGTAGATCTGCTCGGCCATCCGCTCGTCGTAGATCTCCTCGCAGTAGCGGACGATCTCGCTGACCTCCCGGCCGGCGACGAACGCCAGCGCCGCCTCCTTGGCGTTGCGCATGCCGTTCGGGTCCTCCATGCCGCGCAGCCGGTAGGTGATGTGCTGCCAGCCAAACCGCAGCAGGTCGCGGGAGTTGAAGAAGTCCCGGGCGGCGAGGCCTCTGGCGAAGTAGAAGATCGACGCGCCGGCCATCATCGTGTTGTCGACGTCGAAGAAGGCGGCCGTGCTCGGGTCGAGCGGGGCCTTGGGCGCCGCGGCGGCGGCGACCTTCAGCGCGGCCGTCGCCGCGGCGTCTGCCGCCTCGACGTCCGCCCCGTTGTCACCCTTGCGTGGTCGCAGCCACATCTCATCTCCACGGCGTGTCACGCATCGACGTGCGGAGGAGAGCGTACGGCGTGGGCGCCGATCCATGGGCCAGGCCGGTCGGAGAGGATGATGCTGTGGCGGACGAGAACGGGCGGGCGCCGGCCGGGCCCGCTGGCGACGCGGCAGGCCAGCCGGGCGACGCGGCGAGGATCACACTGATCACCAGGGCTGGCTGTCACCTGTGCGACGACGCCCGGGCGGCCATCGCCCGGGTCGCGGCCGAGACCGGCGTCGGCTGGGCCGAGCTGGACGTGGACGCCGACCCGGCCAGGGCGGACGAGTACGGCGACCGGGTGCCGGTGATCCTCGTCGACGGCAGGGAGCACGGCTACTGGCGGGTCGAGGAGCAGCGCCTGCGCGACGCGCTCGCCGGCCGCCGCTGGTCCCTGCGCTAGCGCGGCGCCGGGCGGGGACGCGACTTTGTGAAGGTATTCACGAACTGTCGTAGACTGCCGGTGGTCGCGCCACCCCCTGCGTGCGCTTCGCTCGTTCGCACGTGAGGACCAGCGGCGTGAGGACCAGCGGAATGTCGAAGGCCGACGGTCGATTGATCCCTGCACGGACAGGCTGGGAGCCCGCCCGCGGGCGTCCCGTGGCGGGGCAAGGGAGCCGCGCATGACTCGGCGCACAGCGCGGGAGGCACGGGCCAGGGCGGCGGTGCCGGAGGCCACCGTGGCCAGGCTTCCGCTGTACCTGCGGGTGCTCAGCTCGTTGTGCGACGAGGGGGTCGCGACCGTGTCGTCGGACACGTTGGCCGCCGCCGCCGGGGTCACTCCGGCGAAGGTCCGCAAGGACCTCTCCTACCTCGGTTCCTACGGCACCAGGGGAGTCGGCTACGACGTCGACGTCCTGCTGGACCAGATCTCGGCCCGGCTGGGCCTCACCGAGGACCGCGCCGTCCTGCTCGTCGGAGTGGGTAATCTCGGGCACGCGCTCGCGCGTTACGGCGGTTTTCCGGCGCGCGGGTTCCGGATCGTGGCGCTCGTGGACGCCGATCCAAACCGTACCGGGGAGATCGTTGGCGGTATCGAGGTCCGGCCCGCCGACGAGATGGAAAGGCTCATCGAGGACTGCCAGGTGACCATTGGTGTGATCTGCACGCCGGCCTCGGCGGCGCAGCAGGTCTGCGACCGGTTGGTCGCGGCCGGGGTGACCAGCATCCTCAACTTCGCGCCGACGGTGCTCACCGTGCCCGAGGGGGTCGACGTCCGCAAGGTCGACCTGGCCGTCGAGCTGCAGATCCTGTCGTTCCACGAGGCCCGCAAGCGCCCGGCCCGGGCAGGCGGACGTGTCCAGCCGGTGGCGCCGGGCACGCTCGCTGGGGCGGCCACCGGCCCGCGCGGCACCGACGAGCGCGCGGCGGCCACCGAACCGCCGGCGCCCGGCCGGCGGGCGCGAGAAACCGTGC
Organism: Frankia sp.; assembly: GCA_019689615.1. Lineage (GTDB taxonomy): Bacteria > Actinomycetota > Actinomycetes > Frankiales > Frankiaceae > Pseudofrankia. The sequence continues at coordinate 4,116 of JADGHD010000144.1, forward strand.
GCCAGGACGGCCAGCCGGACATGCTCGGGCGAGTGCGGCGGATCGCGGGCGCGCGTCGGCGGGAGCCAGCCCTGCCTCCGCCGGCTGACGACGAAGGGCGCGCGGACGGGGTAGCGCTCGCCGCGGGAGGTGACGGTTCGTGAGCCTGCTCGCCGTCGGGCTGAACCACCGGACGGCGCCGAACTCCTTGCTGGAGCTCGCCGCGATCTCCGGGGACGACGCGCCGAAGGTGCTGGCCGACCTGATCCAGGCCGACCACGTGGCCGAGGCGGTCGTGCTCTCGACCTGCAACCGCACCGAGATCTACGCCGAGGTGGACACATTCCACGGCGGGCTGGCCGACATCTCCGACCAGCTCAGCCGGGTCTGCGGGGTGCCGCTGAACGACCTGGCCCCGCACCTGTACGTGCACCACGAGGCCCGCGCGGTCGGCCACCTGTTCACCGTGGTCTGCGGGCTGGACTCGATGCTCGTCGGCGAGACCCAGATCCTCGGCCAGATCCGCTCGGCGTTCCGGGCCGCGCAGGCGGTCGGGGCCGTCGGTGGCTCGCTCGCCGCGCTGTTCCAGTCCGCGCTGCGGGTCGGCAAGCGGGCGCACAGCGAGACCTCGATCGACAACGCCGGCGCCTCGATCGTGTCCGTCGGCCTGCAGATCGCCGCGAGCAGCCTGGACGTCCACCGCGGTGGGCGGCTGTCGGCCGACGAGACGCGGCTGTCGGCCGACGCGGCGCTCGCGCTGGCCCACCAGCCGGTCTCGGCGCCGACGCTGGTGGACGAGCCGCTGGCCGGCAGCCGCGTGCTGATCATCGGGGCGGGTGCGGTCGGCGGGCTGACCGCCGCGATCGCCCGCCGGGCCGGCGCCGCCGAGCTCGTCATCGCCAACCGCACGCCGGCCAGGGCGGCGGCCGTGGCCGCCAACCACGACGCCCGCGCGGTGGGCCTCGCCGACCTGCCGCACGAGCTCGGCCAGGCCGACCTGGTGGTGTCGTCGACCGGCGCGACCGGGCTGGTGGTGACCTACGAGATGGTCGAGGCGGCGCTGGCCGCCCGCGCCGGCCGGCCGCTGGTCTTCCTCGACCTGGCGCTGCCGCGCGACGTCGACCAGGCCGTCCGCGAGCTGCCCGGCGTCGTCCTCGTCGACCTGGAGTCGCTGCGGACCGCGCTGGAGAACGCCGAGGCCACCCACGACGTCGAGGCGGTCCGCTCGCTCGTGGCCACCGAGGTGTCCGCGTTCCTGCACCGGCGCAGCGCCGGGCGGGTCGCGCCGACCGTGGTCGCGCTGCGGGCCCAGGCCGCCGGGATCGTCCAGGACGAGCTGGACCGGCTGCGCGGCCGTCTCCCCGGTCTCGACCCGCGGGAGTGGGAGATGGTCACCGGCACCGTGCGCAGGGTCGTCGACAAGCTCCTGCACGCCCCGACCGTGCGCGTGCAGCAGCTCGCCAGCAGCCCGCGCGGTGACTCGTACGCGGAGGCGCTGCGCGAGCTGTTCGACCTGCCGCGGGAGGTCCCGGCGGTGGTGTCGGCGCCAGACCTGGAACAGCCCTAGAGGGCCGGACCGACGTGGTCGGGCCCCGTTTCGAGAGGCAGCAGCCATGACCAGTCCCAGACCGCTCCGGCTGGGGACCCGGCGCTCGATGCTGGCGGTCGCGCAGTCCGGCATCGTGGCCGACGAGCTGCGCGCCCGGCTCGGTGTCGAGGTCGAGCTGGTGCACATCGTCACCGACGGCGACCGGCTGCGCGGGGAGATCAGCCAGCTCGGTGGCACCGGGGTGTTCGTCAGCGCCCTGCGCGACGCGCTGCTGGCCGGCGGGGGCGACCTCGCCGTGCACTCGCTGAAGGACCTGCCGACCGCCCCTCATCCGCGGATCGCGCTGGCCGCCGTGCCGCCCCGGGAGGACGTCCGCGACGTGCTGGTCGCGCCGTGCGGGCGGCGGCTGGCCGAGCTGCCGGCTGGCGCCCGGGTGGGCACCGGCTCGCCGCGCCGGGCCGCCCAGCTGCGCGCGCTCGGCCTGGGCCTGGAGGTCGTGTCGATCCGCGGCAACGTCGACACCCGGATCAAGCTGGCGATCGACGGCCAGGTCGACGCGGTGGTGCTCGCCCGCGCCGGGCTCGCCCGGCTCGACCGCCTGGACGCCGTGACCGAGGTGCTCGACCCCGCGGTGATGCTGCCCGCGCCCGGCCAGGGCGCGCTCGCGGTCGAGTGCCTCGCCGACGCCCCGGTCCCCGCGGGGTTGTGCCTGGGCGAGCGGGTGACCGGTGCCAACGGTGCCGTCGCAGCCGGAAGTGAGTTTCAGGACTCCCTTGCCATGCTGCTACGGTTTGTGCTCGACGATGCACCGTCGTCCGCCGCTGTCCGGGCGGAACGGGCGTTCCTGACGGCGGTCGAAGCCGGCTGCACCGCCCCCGTGGGCGCGTTGGCCCAGCTCACACCCCTCGCCGCCGGTGGCGCCGGCCGCACCGGGGGCGCGGATGACGAGGTGTCCGGCGCGGGCGACCTTCGCCTGCGCGCGGTGGTCGCGTCGCTGGACGGCGGTTGCGTCCTGCGCCGCGAGCTCACCGGCCCGTCCGCGGACCCGGAGGCGCTCGGCCGCCGCGTCGCGGACGAGCTGCTGTCCGCCGGAGCACACACGCTGATGGGAACGCGCTGACGCCATGGCCACCCGACGTACCAAGAAGCCCGTGTCCCCGGTTGCCCTGGTCGGTGCCGGCCCGCGCGACCCCGGCCTGCTCACCGTCCTGGCGGTCGAGACGCTCAAGGCCGCTGACGTGGTGGTCGCGGACCCGGACGTCGCGCCCGCGGTGCTGGATGGGCTGAAGGCCGAGGTACTGCGGATCGGTGACCTGGACGCGCCGAAGCCGGTCCGCAACGCCGAGGCGGCCACCGCGGCGGTGGTCAGCCGGGCGCGGGCGGGCGAGAAGGTCGTCCGGCTCTACTCCGGCGACCCGTGGCTGACCCGGATCGGCGCCGAGGACGCGCAGTCGCTGGCCAAGGCGAAGATCCCGTACCGGGTGGTCCCCGGCGTGCCCACCGGCGCCGCCGTCGCCACCTACGCCGGCGTGGCCCCCGGCCTGCCGGTCACCTACGCCAGCACCACCGGCGTGTTCTCGGCCAGCGGCGAGCTCCCGGTCACCTCCCCGTTCGGCTCGGACCCGGTCGGCCCGCTCGGCCAGCCCGGCTTCGGCTCGTCCCGGCTGATCGGCCGGCCGCTGGGCGGCACGCTCGGCGGGTCGGGCCTTGGCGGCGGGCTCGGTGGCGGGCTGGGCGCGGGCCTTGGCGGCGGGCTCGGGCTCGGGTCCGGCTTCGGCGGGCTTGGCGGCCTGGGCGGCGGGACCATCGCCGGCGTCTCCGACGTCGACTGGGCCGGGCTCGCGCAGGTCCCCGGCACGCTGGTGATCACGGCCGCGCCGAACGAGATCGGCAAGGTGGCCAACGCGCTCATCGAGCACGGCAAGCCCGGGGACACCCCGACCGCGGTCACCGTCGACGGCACCACCACCGACCAGCGGACCGTCACCTCGACGCTGGACCGGATCGAGAACGACTGCCAGCCGATGCTGGCGAACAGCAGCCAGCCGATCACCCAGGTCGTCATCTCCATCGGGGCCGTGGTCGCGACCCGGGCGAAGCTGTCCTGGTGGGAGACCCGGGCGCTGTTCGGCTGGACCGTGCTGGTGCCGCGGACCAAGGAGCAGGCCCCGATCCTGTCCGAGCTGCTGCGTTCGCACGGCGCGAGCCCGCTGGAGGTGCCGACGATCGCTGTCGAGCCGCCGCGGACCGCCGCCCCGATGGAGCGCGCGATCACCGGCCTGGTCTCCGGCCGCTACCAGTGGGTGGCCTTCACCTCCGTGAACGCGGTGCGGGCCGTGCAGGAGAAGGTCGAGGAGCGAAGCCTCGACGCCCGCTCGTTCGCCGGCGTCAAGGTCGCCGCGATCGGCGAGGCCACCGCGGCGGCGCTGCGGGCGTTCGGCATCCGGCCCGACCTCGTGCCCTCCGGACAGCAGTCCAGCGAGGGCCTGCTGCAGGACTGGCCGCCGTATGACAGCGCCGTCGACCTGCTCGACCGGGTGCTGCTGCCGCGGGCCGACATCGCCACCGAGACCCTGGAAGCGGGCCTGAAGGAGCGGGGCTGGCAGGTCGACGACGTCACCGCCTACCGCACGGTCCGGGCGGCGCCGCCGCCCGCGCCGATCCGCGAGGCGCTCAAGGGCGGCCGGGTCGACGCCGTCGTCTTCACCTCCTCGTCCACCGTCCGCAACCTGGTCGGTATCGCCGGCAAGCCGCACGAGACCACGGTCATCGCGGTGATCGGCCCGGCCACCGCGGCGACCGCGGCTGAGCTGGGGCTGCGGGTCGACGTCCAGGCGCCGGAGCCGACGATGCCCGCGCTGGTCAACTCGCTCGCCGAGTTCGCCGCCGAGCACCGCGAGGAGCTGGGCAAGGTCGGCCCGCTCGCCGCCCGGCTGCCCAAGCCCCGCCGCGGCGGCCGGCGATGACCGGGCGCTCCGCCGGCACCGCGGCCGGCTTCCCGCTCGTCCGGCCGCGCCGGCTGCGCCGGACCCCGGCGCTGCGCCGGCTGGTCGCCGACGTCCGGCTGCACCCGGCCGACCTGGTGCTGCCGATGTTCGTCAAGGAGGGTGTGTCCGAGCCGGTCCCGGTCGCCTCGATGCCGGGGGTCGTCCAGCACACCCGGGACTCGCTGCGCAAGGCGGCGGTCGAGGCGGCCGCGGCCGGCGTCGGCGGGATCATCCTGTTCGGGATCCCGGCGGCCAAGGACGCCCGCGGCTCGGCGGCCGACGACCCGGACGGCATCGTCCAGCGGGCCATCGCCGACCTGGTCGCCGAGGTCGGCGGCGACGTTGTGATCATGGCCGACCTCTGCCTTGACGAGTACACCGACCACGGCCACTGCGGCCTGCTCACCCCCGACGGCGAGGTCGACAACGACGCCACCCTCGACCGCTACGCCAGCATCGCGCTGGCGCAGGCGAACGCCGGCGTCCAGGTGATCGCCCCGAGCGGGATGATGGACGGCCAGGTCGGCGCGATCCGCGCGGCGCTCGACGGCGCCGGGTTCGCCGACCTGCCGGTGCTGGCCTACTCGGCCAAGTACGCTTCGGCGTTCTACGGCCCGTTCCGCGACGCCGCCGAGTGCGCCCCGCAGTTCGGCGACCGCGCCGCCTACCAGCAGGACCCGGCCCGCTCGGTCGCCGAGGCGCTGCGCGAGGTGGCGCTGGACCTGGCCGAGGGCGCGGACGCGGTGATGGTCAAGCCGGCGCTGGCCTACCTCGACGTGCTGCGCGCCGTCGCCGACACCGTCGACGTGCCGGTCGCCGCCTACCAGGTCTCCGGCGAGTACGCGATGGTCGAGGCCGCCGCGGCGGCCGGCTGGGTCGACCGGGAGCGCGTGGTCAACGAGACCCTGACCGCGATCCGCCGGGCCGGCGCGGACATCATCCTCACCTACTGGGCCACCGAGGTGGCCACGCGCCTCACCCGCGGCTGAGCTGCGCCGTCCGCCGTCCGCCGTGGGCCGGCGTCGGCGGCCCCCCGCGCCCGCGCGCGCGGCCGCGCCGCCCGCGTACCCGAAGGTGTGGTGTCCCCGGGGCGGG
>JADGHD010000145.1 GCA_019689615.1 Frankia sp.
GCCGGACGAGCGCGACCAGGCGCTCGCCGAGCTGATGGCCGCCGACCGGGTCCGCCGGTTCGACCTGGCCAGGCCGCCGCTGCTGCGGGTGCTGCTGGTGCGGCTGGCGCCCGACCGCGACCGGATCGTGCTCAGCCACCACTTCCTGCTCTGGGACGGCTGGTCGGAGGGCCTGATCCTGGAGCAGCTGTTCACCCTGTACGAGTCCGGCGGCGACGACCGCGCGCTGGCGCCCGCCGGCTCCTACCGCGACTACCTGGCCTGGCTGGCCGAGCGGGACGCCGACGAGGCCGCCAGGACCTGGCGGGAAGCGCTCGCGGGCCTGGCCGCGCCGACGCTGGTCGCCCCGGCGGCGGCCGCGCGCCGCTCGGCGCCGCTGCTGCCCACCCGCCACCGCGTGGAGCTGGGCGCCGAGCTCAGCGAGCGGCTGCGGGCGGACGCCCGCCGCGCCGGCGTGACGCTGAACTCGGTGCTCACCGCCGCCTGGTCGCTGGTGCTGTCCGGGGTCGTCGGCTCGCCGGACGTCGTGTTCGGCACGACGGTGGCCGGCCGGCCGGACACGATCCCCAACATCGAGCGGGCCGTCGGCGTCTTCCTCAACACCGTGCCGGTCCGGGCCGCGCTCGACCCGACCGAGCCGGTGGGGCGGCTGCTGCGCCGGCTGCAGGACGAGCGGGCCCGGCTGATGGACCACGAGTACCTGGGCCTGGCCGCGATCCAGCAGGCCAGCGGGCACGACCAGCTGTTCGACACGCTGTACGTGCTGCAGAACTTCGCCGACGAGGCCGCGTTCGCGTTCTTCCGCGACCGTTACGGCATCCTCGGCGACTCCTCGATCGACGCGACCCACTACCCGCTGACGCTGATCATCACCCCGACGCCGCGGATCCGGGTCGCGCTCGACATCCGCACCGACATCGTGCCGCGCCAGACCGGCGAGGAGATCCTCGACCGGTTCGTCGCGCTGCTGGAGCGGCTGACCGCCGACCTGGACCTGCCGGTCGGCCAGCTCGACCCGGCGCCGGGCGCGCTGGAGCGGGCCAGGATGGCGGCGGACGCGGCGGCGGGGCGCCACCCGCTGCCCGACGACACGATCGCCGACCTGCTGGCCGACCGGGCGCGGCAGACCCCGCAGCTCACCGCCCTGGTCGTCGGCGGCCGGTCCGTCACCTACGCCGAGCTCGACGCCCGGGTGAACCAGCTCGCCCGGCTGCTGCTGGCCCGCGGCGCCGCTCCGGAGACCGTCGTCGCGCTCGCGCTGGGGCGCTCGCTGGAGATGGTCGTCGCCCTGTTCGCGGTGCTGCGCACCGGTGCCGCCTACCTGCCGCTGGAGCTGGAGCACCCGGCCGACCGGCTGCGGTACATGATCTCCGACGCCGGTGCCCGCTGGGTCGTCACGACCACCGCCGTCGCCGACCGGTTGGGCCTGCCGGCCGGCGACGGCGGCCCGACGCCGCTCCCGGTGGACGCGCCGGAGGTCGCGTCGGAGCTCGCCGCGCTGCCCGACGGCCCGGTCGGCGACCACGAGCGCCCGGCGTTCGCCCGCGGGCTGGCCCACCGCCTCGACCACCCGGCGTACGTCATCTACACGTCCGGCTCCACCGGCCGGCCCAAGGGCGTCGTCACCCCGTACCGGGGCCTGACGAACATGCAGCTCAACCACCGCGAGAAGATCTTCGACCCGGTCGTCGCTGCGCAGGGCGGCCGGCGGCTGCGGATCGCCCACACCGTGTCGTTCGCCTTCGACATGTCGTGGGAGGAGCTGCTCTGGCTGGTCGAGGGCCACGAGGTGCACATGTGCGACGAGCAGCTGCGCCGCGACGCCACGGCGCTCGTCGCCTACTGCGACGCCCACCAGATCGACGTCGTCAACGTGACCCCGTCGTACGCCCAGATCCTCCTCGAGGAGGGCCTGCTCGACGACGGCCCGGATCCGGCCCGGCAGGGCCAGCGCCGCCACCGCCCGCCGCTGGTGCTGCTGGGCGGCGAGGCGGTGTCCGACGCCGTCTGGGCGGCGCTGCGCGACACCGACGGCACCGCCGGCTACAACCTCTACGGCCCGACCGAGTACACGATCAACACGCTCGGCGGGGGCACGCTCGACAGCGACACCCCGACCGTCGGCCGGCCTATCTGGAACACCGAGGCCCACGTCCTGGACGCGTGGCTGCGCCCGGTCCCGGTCGGCGTCGCAGGCGAGCTCTACATCAGCGGCGCTGGCCTGGCCCGCGGCTACCTCGGCGCGCCGGGGCTGACCGCGTCGCGGTTCGTCGCCAACCCGTTCGCCGGCCAGCCGGGCGCGCGGATGTACCGCACCGGCGACCTGGTCCGCCGCCGCCCGGACGGCAACCTGGACTTCCTCGGCCGCACCGACGACCAGGTCAAGATCCGCGGCCACCGGGTCGAGCTCGGCGAGGTGACCGCGGTGCTGCAGGAGCACCCGGCGGTCACCCGCGCGGCCGTCGTCGCCCGCCAGGCCACGAGGGACGGGGGGCCGCGGCTCGTCGGCTACGTCGTCCCGGCTGATCCCGCGGCCGGCGACGACCCGGAGGGCCTGGCCGCGACGCTGCGCCGGCACCTGGCCGAGCGGCTGCCGGCCTACATGGTGCCGGCGGGCGTCGTCGTGCTCGACGCGCTGCCGCTGACCACCAACGGCAAGCTCGACGTGCGCGCCCTGCCGGCGGACGACGTCGACGTCGCTGGCGGGGCCCGGCGCGCGCCGGCCCGCCCGCCGGCGACCGACCAGGAGCGGGTGCTGCTCGCCCTGTTCGCCGAGGTGCTCGGCCGCCCAGACATCGGGGTCGACGAGAGCTTCTTCGACGCCGGTGGCCAATCGCTGCTCGCGATCCGGCTGGTCAGCCGGGCCCGCCGCGCCCTGGGCGTGGAGCTGTCGCTGCGCGACCTGTTCGAGGCGCCCACCGTCGAGGCGCTGGCCGTGCGCGCCGGCGGCCAGCGGCCGGACGACCGGCGGCCGCAGCTGCCGCGCGGGGATGCGGCCAGGGCCGCGCGGCCGGCGCGGCTGCCGCTGTCGTTCGCGCAGCGGCGGCTGTGGCTGCTGCAGTCGATGGAGCCGGCGGCGACCGCCTACAACTACCCGCTCGTCGTCTCGCTGGTCGCCGAGCCCGACGCGATCGTCCAGGCGCTGCACGACGTGGTCGCCCGGCACGAGGTGCTGCGGACCGTCATCGACGTCGTCGACGGCCGGCCGTTCCAGCGGGTCCTCGACCCGGCGGCGGCCAGGGTCGCGGGCAGCTTCGACGACCTCACCGACGCCTACCGGCAGGCCGGCGACGATGCGGTCTGGGCCGCGGCCCGGGTGCTGGCCGACCGGCCCTTCGACCTGGCCAGCGAGCCGCCGCTGCGGGCCGGCGTCGCCCGGCTCGGCGACGGCGAGCACGCCCTGATCCTCGTGCTGCACCACATCGCCACCGACGAGTGGTCGGACCTGCCGATGCTGCGGGACTTCGCGGTGGCGCTGGCGGCCAGGGAGGCCGGCCGCGACCCGGCTGGCGACCTGCCGCCGCTGCCGGTGCAGTACGCCGACTACGCGCTGTGGCACCGCCGCCTGCTCGGCGACCCGGCGGACCCGGCGAGCCTCGCCCGCCGGCAGCTGGACTACTGGCGGGACGCGCTCGCCGGCCTGCCCGAGGAGATCGTCCTGCCGACCGACCGGCCCCGCCCGGCCCGGCCCAGCTGGCGCGGCGGCACGGTGACCGGCCGGCTGTCCGCGCAGGCGGCGGCTGGGCTTCGGGCGGCGGCGCGCGAGAGCGGCGCGAGCCTGTTCATGACGGCGCACGCGCTGGTCGCGGCGCTGCTGTCGCGGCTGGGCGCTGGCGAGGACATCCCGCTGGGCGCCCCGGTCGCCGGCCGGACCGACCCGGCGCTGGAGGACCTGGTCGGCTTCTTCGTCAACACCCTGGTGCTGCGGGCCGACGTCCGCGGCGACCCGTCGTTCGCCGAGCTGCTCGCCCGGGTGCGCGCGACCGCGCTGGACGCGTTCGCCCACCAGGACGTGCCGTTCGAGATGGTCGTCGAGGAGCTGGCCCCGGCCCGCTCGGCGGCGCGCAACCCGCTGTTCCAGGTGATGGTCGTGCACCGGGCCGCGGCGCCGGCACCGGCCGGCGACGACGGCCGCCGGTTCCGGCTGGTGGAGTCGCCGGAGTCGGGCGAGGCAAAGTTCGACCTGGTCTTCGCCCTCGTCGAGGGGTCGGCCGGTGCGGGCGATGACGGCGACGGCGGGCTGGCCTGGCGGCTGAAGTACAGCTCGGACCTGTTCGACCGGGACAGCGCCGAGCGGGTCATGAGCTGGCTGGTGCGGCTCACCGAGGCCGCGTCGGCTGATCCCGGCCGGCCGCTGGGCGGGATCGAGCTGCTGGCCGAGCCCGAGCGCCAGCAGGTGCTGGGCGGTTTCGTCACCCGGCTGCCGGTCGACGAGGCGACCCTGCCGGAGCTGTTCGCCCGCCAGGTCGCCGAGCGGCCGGACGCCGTCGCGGTGGTCGACCGCGGACGCGAGGTCAGCTACGCCGAGCTGGACGAACGCGCCGCCCGGATCGCCGCGCTGCTCGCCCAGCGCGGGGTGGGCCTGGAGGATGTCGTGGCGGTGGCCGTGCCCCGCTCGGCCGACCTGGTCGCGACGATCCTCGCGGTGCTGCGCCGCGGCGCGGCGTTCCTGCCGATCGACCTCGCGCACCCGGCCGACCGCGTCGCCTACATGATCAGCGACTCGCGGGCCGCCCTGGTCGTCGCCACCACGGCCGCGTCTGTGCCGGACACCGCCGGCCTCGGCGTGGGCCGGCTCGACCTCGACGCCGAGAAGATTGTCGCCGAGCTGGCCACGGTCGCTGGCGACGCGGCCGGGCCGTACCCGGCGGCCGGGCTGGCCGAGCGCGCGCGGCTCGACTCGGCGGCGTACGTGATCTACACGTCCGGCTCGACCGGGCGGCCCAAGGGGGTCGTGGTCTCCCACGACGGGATCGGCAGCCTGGTGGTGACCGCCACCGAGCGGCTCGGTGTCGACGCCGACAGCCGGATCCTGCAGTTCGCCTCGGTCGGGTTCGACGTCACCGTGTGGGAGCTGGTGATGTCGCTGTGCGTCGGCGCCCGGCTGGTGCTGGTGCCCGACGAGCTGCGGCTGCCGTCGGCCGAGCTGACGGACTGGCTGGCCGGGCAGGGCGTGACCCACGCGATCCTGCCGCCGTCGCTGGTCGCGGCGCTGCCGGCGGACGCCCGCCTGCCGGAGGGGCTGACCGTGCTGGTCGGCACCGAGACCGTGCCGCCGGAGCTGATCCGCCGCTGGGCCGGGCACCTGCGGCTGTTCGCGGCGTACGGGCTCACGGAGACGTCGGTCAACTCGACGCTGTGGCGGTCGGTGCCGGACTGGTCCGGCGCGGTGCCGATCGGTCGGCTCGACCCGAACACGGTCGCCTATGTGCTCGACGAGCGGCTGCGCCCGGTCCCGCCCGGCGTCATCGGCGAGCTGTACCTCGCCGGGCGCGGCGTGGCCCGCGGCTACCTCGGCCAGCCGGGGCTGACGGCGGCCCGGTTCGTCGCCGACCCGTTCGGCCCGCCCGGGTCGCGGATGTACCGCACCGGCGACCGCGCCCGCTGGCGGCCGAAGGACCCGTCGCGCTGGGACTCCGGCGGCCTGCTGGACTTCTTCGGCCGGGTCGACGACCAGGTGAAGATCCGCGGCTTCCGGATCGAGCTGGGCGAGGTCGAGGCGGCGCTGATGAAGCACCCGTCGGTCGGCCAGGCGGCGGCGCTGGTGCACCGCTCGCCGGCCGGCGACGGCGGCGCCGACGTGGTCCGTCTCGTCGGGTACGTCGTCCCGGGGGTGGCCGAGCCGCTGGACCTGGCGGCGATCCGGGCGCTGGCCGCGGAGATCCTGCCGGACTACATGGTCCCGTCGGTGCTCGTGCCGCTACCCGGCCCGCTGCCGCTCACCCCGAACGGCAAGCTCAACCGGCGCGCCCTGCCGCCCCCGGACCTGGGCGCGCTGGCTGGCGGCGGTGCGGACGGCGCCGGGGCGGCGGTGCTGCCGGCAGAGCAGCGCATGCTCGCGACACTGTTCGCCGAGGTGCTCGGCCTGCCGCCGGGCACGCGGGTCGGCCAGCACGACAACTTCTTCGAGCTCGGCGGCCACTCGATGCTCTCGATGCGCCTGCTCGGCCGGATCCGCGCCGTGCTCGGCGCCGAGCTGGCCGTACGGGACGTGTTCGAGGCGCCGACCGTCGCGGGCCTGGCCGGCCGGCTCGCCGGGCGGGCCGGCCGGGCGCGCCCGGCGCTGCGCCCGGGTGCCGCGGCGGATGGGCCGCAGCCGCTGCCGCTGGCCCCGGCGCAGCGGCTGCAGTGGCGGCGCCACCTGGCCGACGGCGAGGCGGCCCGCTACGACATCGCGCTGGTGCTGCGCCCGCCCGCCGGGTCGGCGCCGCTGGACGCCGACGCGCTCGCCGCGGCGCTGCGCGACGTCGTCGAGCGGCACCCGCCGCTGCGCACCGTCGTCGAGGAGCGCGACGGCACCGCGAACCAGCGGGTGCTGGACCCGGCCGCGCTGCCCCACCCGCTGCCCGAGCAGGTCGGCGTGCCGGCCGGCCAGGTCGACGCGGCCATCGGCGAGCTGGTGCGCACCCGGCCGGACCTGGCCGGCGAGCCGCCGGTGCGGGCCTGGCTGCTCGATGACGGCGCCGGCGACCGCGCGCTCCTGCTCGCCGCGCACTACCTGGGCGTCGACGAGTGGTCCGTGGTGCCGCTGGCCCGCGACCTCGCCACCGCGTACGCCGCCCGGCTCGCGGGCGAGCGGCCGCGGCTGCCCGAGCTCCCGGTCAGCTACGCCGACTACACGGCCTGGGCGTCCGACGTGCTCGGCGACCCGGCCGACCCGGCGAGCACCGCCGCCACCCAGCTCCGTTACTGGCGGGACGCGCTCGCGGGCCTGCCGGCCGAGGTCGCGCTCCCGTTCGACCGGCCGCGCGGGGCTGCCGCCGCCGGCGCGGACTTCGTGCCGGTGGTGCTGGAGCCGGCGGTGCACGCCGCGATCGACCGGCTGGCCCGGCGGACCGGCACGAGCATGTTCATGGTGCTGCAGGCCGCGTTCGCCGCGCTGCTCACCGCCCGCGGCGCCGGGACCGACCTGCCGATCGCCGCGATGGTGGCCGGCCGGGCCGAGGCCGAGCTCACCGACGTGGTCGGAGCGCTAACGAACACCGTGCTGCTGCGCACCGACACCAGCGGCGACCCGACGTTCCTCGACCTGCTGGCCCGCATCCGCGAGGCGGACCTGGACGCCTTCGACCGCCAGGACGTCCCGTTCGACCAGGTCGTCGAGGCGCTGGCCGCAGCCGGCGCCGTCGGCCCGGCCCTGGCCCGCCCGCAGCTGCTCATGGTCCACCACGAGGAGGCGAGCCTTGCCGGCCTCGGCGAAGGCGCCGGGGGCGCGGAGGAGCCCGGCGGCGCGGCAACGGAGCCGGCGGCGCCGATCACTCCCGCGCTGACGGCCGAGGTCGGCTTCCAGCCGTTCCCGGTCCCGGCGGTGCGGGCCGACCTGTGGTTCGGCTTCTACGAGCCGCGCGGGCCGCGCCCGGTCCACTGCGACCTCGCCTACGACGCGGCCCTGTTCGACCGCGCCACGGTCGAGCGCCTGGCCGCGGACCTGCACGCCCTGCTCACCGCCGCGCTGGCCGACCCGGCCCGCCCGCTGTCGGCGCTGCCTGCCGCCGCCGCGGCCGGGGCCCCCGCCGGCCAGCCGGCCGCGGACGACACCTCCCTGTCCACCGACCCGCCGAAGAAGGGTGCCTGACCATGTCCACCAACCCGTTCGACGACCCCGACGGCACCTTCCTGGTCCTGGTCAACGACGAGGGCCAGCACTCGCTGTGGCCGTCGTTCGCCCAGGTCCCCGCCGGCTGGACGCAGGTCTTCGGCCCGTCCTCGCGCCAGGAGGCCCTCGACTACGTCGAGGCGAACTGGACCGACCTGCGCCCCCGCAGCCTGGTCGAGGCCATGGGCGAGGCCGGGGCGTAGCCCTCCTGCCAGGACCGCCCGGCGTTCGACACCGAGCGGACCGGCGCCGGCCCGGCGACCGCGTCGCCACCCTCTGGACCCTGGGCTTCGGCCCGGACGAGCTGACGGCCCTGGCCCGCACCGCGGCCGCCCGGCTGTGACCGGGCTGCGCTGTGCGGGCCAGGGTTGTGCGGCCAGCCCCACCACCGGTTCGGCGGCTGGCGGTCAGGGCTGGGGTGCGGCCTGGGCGATGGTGACGTTGCCGTCGCCGGAACGGGCGTGCAGGACGCGGGGGGAGCCGGGGTCGGTGGGGACGTCGACCCGGGTGCGGCCGTCGCTGGTGCCGGCGTCGACCGCGTAGGCCGCGCCGGGCGGGACGGTGATCGTGACGCGGCCGTCGCTGGTCCTGGCGTTGACGTCGGCCGGGGGCTCGGTGAAGACGAGCGAGATCGAGCCGTCGCCGCTGCGGGCGCTGACCCGGTCGGCCGCGGTGGTGAGCCGGACCGCGCCGTCGCTGGTGCGGACGTCGAGGTCGCCGGTGGAGCCGGTCACCTCGATCGTGCCGTCGCCGGTGCGCAGGGTGAGGGCGGCGCCGGGCGGCACGGTGAGCACGTAGTCGACGTCGCAGCGGTGCTGCGCGATGACGGGGCAGTCGGCGTCGAGCGCGACGCCGCCTTCGGCGGTCGTGGCGCCGCTGACCTGCGGAGCACGCAGGCCGTACCGGGCGGTGTAGTCGACGCTGACCTCGGTGGTGGTGGCGTCACCGGCCACGACCCGGATGTCGCCGCTGGAGGTGGACAACGTGACCGGCCCGCCGGCCCAGGCGTAGCCGACGGTGTGCCGCTCGGTGGTGTGCGCCATCAGGCTGATGAGGTCGGTGGCGCTCAGGCCAGCGGCCGCGGCCAGCAGCGGCAGGCCGATGGCGAGGGCGGCCACCCGGCCGGCGGTCAGCCGGATCGGGTCGTCGGCCGGCTCGTCGGTGGCAGCGGGCCCGGCGTCGGTGGCCGGCGCGTCCCGGCGCTGTCCGGCCAGCATCGCCCTGCCCATGGCGCCGCTGGCGGTGCCGAAGACGTGGGCCAGCGCCAGGCCGAGGAGGCCGACGACGACGCCGACGACGACCAGCAGCCACGCGGTCGTCGTGTCGGTGACCTCCATGACCGCCAGGTCCGCCCGCTCGGCCGGCACCCGGTGCAGCCAGTAGGGCATCGAGATCAGCGCGAGCGACAGCGCCCACAGGGCGTTGGTCACCGCGAACGCGAAGGTGGCGTACAGCCAGCGGACCTGCAGATGGCCGATCACCCGCCAGGCCGCCCTGTCGCGCAGCCGGCCGCGCAGGCCGGGTGGCGCGGCCGGCGGCGGTGCGGTGCGCGTCCCGAAGTAGAGCAGCAGCCGCCGCCGCTCGGCGCCGCCAAGCCAGCGGGCGACGGACCACAACAGCAGGAAGAACGGCACCGCCAGCCAGATGAGCGGCGTCAGCCCGACCGTGACCGCCAGCAGCGTCACCGTCAGCACGAACCCGGTGAGGCTGAGCAGGAAGTCGACGGGCAGCGCCGCCAGCCGCAACGCCAGCCGCAGCGGCAGGTCACCGGGCCGCTCACCCGCCGCCGGGCCGGCGAACCGCCCCGGCGGTGGCCCGGGCGGCGTCGACGTCGGCGGTGGCTGACCCCCGCCCGTCGTCGCCGGATCGCCGGCGCTGCCGACTG
>JADGHD010000146.1 GCA_019689615.1 Frankia sp.
CCGGGCGGCGCCTACCCGGGCGGCGAGGGCGACGCGGGTGACGGGGTCGCGGAGTGCGGCGGCCGGCCCGGGCCTGCCCGGATGCGCGGGGGCGGCCCCCGGTCCGGCCGGGCGGCCGCCGACGGTCGGTGGGTTTAGCTGACCTCAAAGCCGCTGGCGAGGATGCCGGTGAACTGCGGGGGCAGCCCGACAGGGGTGGAGACGATGTAGCGGCCGGGGCGCAGCGTGGCCAGGCCGTAGGCGGGGTCGGAGCCGGTGGGCTGGGCCACAGCGACGATGTCGGCGATGTCCTCGAGGTTGACCGTGCGGGACTGTACGTCGGCGGCGGTGGCGGTCTGGCCGTCGCGCACCTTGCCGAGCAGCAGGATGAAGCCGGCCTTCGCCGGGTCGGTGCCGGTGTTGGTGAACTTCATCGCGACCGGGCCGGCGGGCAGCGTCGCCGGCACGCCGGCCAGCGCGCTGCCGTCGGTGTTGGCCACGTCGAGGGTGGTGTAGCCGCAGGAGTCGTGCGCCCAGGCGTTGACCGCGGTGAGCGCGGCGCCGAGCGCGGCGTCCTCGGCGGAGACCGGCTTGCCGTCCTTCGCGCCGCGCACGGCCGCGGCCAGCACGTCGACCTGGCTCGTCAGCGTGGCCGGGACGCCGGCGCGCAGCGCCGTCAGCTGGGGCTGCAGCTTGGTCGCCCAGGCAGCCAGCTCGGCGGCGGGCGGGGGCGCGCCACCGTCGATCCCGGGAATGTTCACCCAGTCGCTGGCCAGAGCGGCCGAGCACGCCGCCGCGGCGGCGGCCGCCGTGGCCGCGGTCGATGACGCCGCGGCCGGCTCGGCAGGGTCGGACGAGTCGGAGCAGCCGGCGAGCGCGACGACGACGCCGAGGCCGAGCGTGGCGGCGGTCGTCCAGCCGCGTCGGCCGGCGGGCCCGCGACGGCGGGTCTGGCCGCCGATGCTGTGGGTCTTCATCGTTGTCTCCTGATCGGATCCTGGCCGGACCGGTCCGGTTGACCGGTCGCCGTGGCAGGGCGATCATTCGGGCGTTCCGTTCCCGCCGGCACGTGTACGCCGTCCCACCGCGGCCGGGAGAACTTCCCGGCGCGGACGGGAACCGGCATGCCCCACACTGATCCGACCGGGTGCGATCACAGGGCCCACATGCACCTGGAGGACCAGGCACGGGGAGGCGTGGATGTGACCGTTCAGGACCCGCCGCGACCGTCGCAGCTGCGGTCGCGGCGGCGCTGGCTCGCGCACGCGCTTGCCCTGGCCGTGCTGGCGCTGGCCGCCGCAGGCGTGGCGCTCGTCCTCGCCACCCCGAGTGGGGTCACCACGCCGGGCGGGGGCTCGGCGAGCAGCCACGGCTGGAGCCAGCTCACGCTGGCGGTGCCGTTCCTGGCCGCCGGCTGGCTGCTGGCGGCGCGCCGGCCGGAAGTGCCGTTCGGCTGGCTGGCGCTGGCCGCCGCGTTCGCCCACGCTGCCGCCGCAGCCGGCGGTGGCTGGGTGATGGCCGCCGTGTACGGCGGGCACGATCTGCCAGGCGTGGTACCCGTGGGGATCCTCAGCGCCGCGTCCGAGGCCACCGAACCGGTCGTACTGGCGACGACCTGGGCGACCTTTCCCTCCGGCCGGTTCCCACGCGGGCGGACCGGCTGGCTCGCCGCCGTCAGCATCGCGCTATGCGCCATAGGCTGGCTGTCCGGGCCATTGTCGAACTTCAAGCTGGTCGACCCGCCGCCGAAGTACGCCGACGTCACCAACCCGATCGGCGTTCCCTTCCCCGCCTGGCTGCCGGTGCTCCTGTTCGCCTCGGGGTTGCTGCTCGGGTCGGTCGTGATGGTGGTGCGCTGGCTGCGGGCCGAGGGCGAGCTACGCCAGGTGCTGCGCTGGCTCGCCGTCGTCAACGCCATCGCCATCGTGTCCACGCCGTTCGTCGTGGCGCTGCCGGCGGGCGAGATGATCGCCAATGTCGGCACCGTCGTCGAGCTCGTCGTCGTCGCCGCCGTGGTACTCGCCAACCGGGTGTACGGCATCGAGGTCGTGCTCAACCGCACGCTGGTCTACGTCCTGCTGACCGCGTTCGTGGCCGCGGTGTACGCCGGCGGCGTGGCCGTGCTCGCCGCGTTCGGGCAGGCAGTCGGCGGCCCCTGGTCGGTGGCGGCCGCGCTCTGCGCAGCGTTCAGCCTGGCGCCAGCCCATTCGCGGGTGCAGCGGATCGTCAACCGCTTCCTCTACGGCGCACGGGACGAACCCCACACCGTGGCGACGCGGGTCGCGGCCCGGCTGGAAACCGCCGGCAGCGTCGAGGCACTGTTGCCGAGCCTGGTGGAGGCGCTCGCCGCAACCCTGCGCCTGCCCCGGGCGACCGTGGAACTCCGCGCCGACGACGGGTCGGTCCGGGCCATCACCTACCCGGACACCGGCAACGCGGGAAGCGAGGCCGACCGTTCCCCGCCTGGGGCCACCGCCCGGTTTCCGCTCATCCACCAGGGCGAGGACATCGGGGCGCTGGTAGTGGGCCTGCGCTCGGGGCAGAGCACGCTCGGCGCCCGGGAAAGCCGGCTGCTGACCGACGTCGCCCGGCAGGTCGCCGTCGCGGCCAGCAACGTACGCCTCACCGAGGCCCTGACGCGCTCCCGGGAACGGATCGTCAGCGCCGCCGAGGAGGAACGCCGCCGGCTGCGCCGCGACCTGCACGACGGTCTCGGGCCGGTCCTGACCGCCGCCGCGACGAAGCTGGATGCCGCCCGCAACCTCGCCGGCCGGGACCTGCCCCGCGCGACGAACCTGCTCGCCGACATCCGCCGCGACCTCACCTCGGCGCTCGCCGACCTGCGCCGGCTCGTCTACGCGCTGCGCCCGCCCGCCCTCGACGAGCTCGGCCTGCTGGCGGCACTACGTGAGACGCTGCGCGGCGCAGCGGTGCCAGTGACGCTGACGGCCCCGGACACGCTGCCGCCCCTACCCGCGGCCGTGGAGGTCGCCGCCTACCGGATCATCACCGAGGCCGTCACCAACGTCGCCCGGCACGCGAACGCCACCCGCTGCGAGGTGACGATCGGCTGCGCCGAGACCCTGGCCATCGAGATCCGCGACAATGGCCGGGCGAGCGGCACCGACCCGAGGACCACCGCCTGGCCGCTCGGGGTGGGGCTGACCTCGATGCGGGAACGGGCCACCGCGCTGGGTGGCACCTGGAGCGCCGGGCCCGCCGCCGCCGGCGGCCGGGTACTGGCCGAGCTTCCGCTCTCCCTGGCCGGCAGCGCCGTGCCGCCGCCCGCGGACCCACCCGACCAGGGCCGCGCGGGCACGGCGAAGGCCGAGGACGAGACGGACGCACCGCTGGCCGGGAGCCTGGGATGACCGAGACCAACGGCGGCGCCGGCCGCCCAGAAACGGCGACCGGACGTGAGGCCGAGGGCCCACCACCGGGCATCCGCGTGGCCGTCGTGGACGACCACCGCATCGTGCTGGAGGGGCTTGTCGTGCTCCTCGACTCGATGGACGGGCTCACCGTCGTCGGCGAGGCAACCTCCGGCGAGCAGGCGATCGAGCTGGTCGGACGGCTACGCCCCGACGTCGTGCTCATGGACATCGAGATGCCCGGGATCGGCGGCGTCGAGGCGACCCGGCAGATCACGGCCACGCACCCGTCGGTCGCCGTGGTGATGCTGACGATGTACGGCGAGGACGAGTTCGTCTTCGCCGCCCTGCGCGCCGGCGCCCGCGGCTACCTGCTCAAGGGCGCCCAGCAGGACGACGTCGTGCGCACCGTCCGGGCCGCCGCGCGCGGCGACGCCGTGTTCGGCCCCGACGTCGCCCAACGGGTGCTGCGCACCTTCACCGACCCCCGCCCGGCCACCACACCGTTCCCCGAACTCACCGACCGGGAACGAGACGTCCTCGGCCTGCTCGCCAACGGCTGGCCCAACGGCCGCATCGCCCGCCACCTCGGCCTCACCCCGAAGACCGTCGCGAACAACGTCTCCAACATCCTCGCCAAGCTGCATGCCCCGGACCGCGCCGCCGCCATCCTCGCTGCCCGACGCGCCGGCCTCGGCGACCCGTAAGGGACAGCTACTGCAACCGCCACGTCGGGGGCCACGGGGGCCTTGGAATGTGGCTGGTCAACGCCCGGGATGTGAAGAACATCCGGGGAGAACCCAGAGACGGACAAGTTGCACGCTGTGTGGCTGACGAAGCTGAAACCCGGGTTTCGCAGTTGTAACTGGTCAGCTGTCTTGATCGGTGCGCAACGTCGCAGCCGCGCTGTCGATCATGACTCGCGCAGCGCCGGCCTGGGCGGCATGCGGACAGCGAGGATCCGATGCCGGTGGGCGCGGCGTTACCGCAGGTTCGGCGGGAGGAAACGGCGGATGCCGCAGCCGATCAGTCGCTCCGGCGGTCCAGATTCGCCCCGAACAGGGCCGTCGCCTATCGTCCGTACGTTCGGAGTGCTCGGACAAGGAATGGGGGCCGGACGGAGTAACCTAACAGCGCCCGGGACGGCCCGGGACGGCCCGGCTAGGGCTGCGGGCCCTCGACGAGGAAGGCCCGCCCGTCCGGCAGCGCCTCGTCGAGCGTCGTCCGCCGGAACGCGCCGGTAGCGTCCCGGTAGATCAGCATCGTGTCGGGCCGGGCGAACTCGGCGAGGACCTGCCGGCAGCCGCCGCACGGCGCGCACGGCCCGCCGCCGCCCTCGGCGACGGCGACCGCGACGATCTCCAGGCTCCCGCCGCCTTCGGTCACGGCCTTGACCACGGCGGTCCGCTCGGCGCACGTCGACATCGGGTAGGAGCGGTTCTCCACGTTGGCCCCGGAGAAGAACCGGCCGTCGGCGGTCAGCAGCGCCGCGCCGACGTGGAACCCCGAGTACGGCGCGTAGGCCGCGCGCGTGGCCTGTGTCGCCAGCCGCACCAGCTCGTCGACGACGTGATCGTCGATCGGGTCAGCGGTCACCGCAGCTCCCTCGCACCTCGAACCGGAGGCCAGTCCCGCGCCTGCCCGGGCTACTCCTCACCACGCCGGTAGATGAGGCCGTCCGCCTTCGGCGGCCGCAGCCGCTGCGAGGCGAACGCCAGCACGAGCAGCGTGGTCACATACGGCGTCGCGGTCACGACCTGGCTGGGCAGCGAGTCGGTGGTGGCGTACCAGGCGGCCAGGCCACCGGCGGCCACGACGCAGCCGATCGCCGCGACCTGCCGGCGGCGCGCCCCGCGCCGGGCGGTCGCCCCGGCCGCGCTGGCCGCGGCGGCCACGGTGTCCGTGCCCGCCTGTCCGCCGCCAGCACCGTTGTTCCCGCCGTTGCTCCCGCCATCGCCGACGCTGGCGCCGCGGGCGGCGAATGCCCGAAGCAGCAGGGTCAGCCCCACCGCGGCCAGCAGCACCGCGGCGACCAGCAGCAGGGCGTGCACGGCCGGCGCGTTGCGCAGCTGCAGCGCGTCGGTGTAGCCGAACAGCCCCGCGCCGGCGGCGAGCCCGCCTGGCCGCCAGTTGCCGAAGATCATCGAAGCCAGGCCGATGTAGCCCCGGCCGCCCGTCTGGCCCTCGCGGTAGAGGTTGGCCGCGACCTCGGCGAGGTAGGCACCGCCGAAGCCGGCCAGCGCCCCGGAGACCACGACCGCGACGTACTTGTAGGCGTACACGTTGACGCCGAGCGTCTCGGCGGCGTGCGGCTCCTCGCCGCACGAGCGCAGCCGTAGCCCGAACGGCGTCCGCCACAGCACGACGGCGCTGAGCAGCACCAGCGCCACCGCGATCAGGGTGAACAGCGAGACGTTGGTGAGCAGGCCCCGCAGCATGCCGGCCAGGTCGGAGACGAGGAACCAGTGCCGCTCCTCGACCGGCCGCAGCACCGTCTCGACGCCGGGCAGTGAGACCCGCCCGACCGGGGCGATCGGGGGTGACTGCGACTGGCCACCGCCCGGGGTGCCCTCGAGCAGCTCCGCGGCCAGGTACTTGGTGACGCCGAGGCCGAGGATGTTGATGGCCACGCCGCTGACGATGTGGTCGACGCCGAACGTCACGGTGGCGATCGCGTGCGCCAGCCCGCCGACCGCGCCGAACAGCACCGCGGCGACGAGCCCAGCCCACGGCCCGTGTTCCCAGCCGATGCAGCCCGCGCCGAACGTGCCGAGGATCATCATGCCCTCGAGGCCGATGTTGATCACGCCGGCCCGTTCGGCCCACATCCCGCCGAGCGCCGCCATCGCGATCGGGACCGTCGCACCCAGCGCCGCCGACACGGTGCCGGACGAGGTGAGCTGGTCGGCCGCGGACAGCGCCCTGGCGAACGCCACGACGACGAGGATGCCCAGCGCGGTCCACAGCCAGCGCAGCCGGGCCGCCCGCCGCCACAGCGTGGCCGGCGCCGGCGTGGCGCCCGGCCCTGAGCCCGACGGCTCGCCCGGCCCGGAGGCCGGCGGCGGTGGCGGCGGAGCGGGGGTCAGGACGGTCGTCACGCTCCCACCTCCCGGGGCGTCGGCGGGACGGGCGGCACGGACGGCGCCGACGGTGGCGACGCCTGCGGTGGCTGCGTCGGCGGCGGCCCGGCCGCGGCGAGCCGGCGCGCCACGTCACGCTGCTCCGCCCGGGCGCGCAGCCGGCGGACCAGCTCGTAGGCGACGACGACGGACAGCACGATGACGCCCTGGGTGACCCGCACGATGTCCTTCGAGACGCCCTCCAGCTCCAGCGAGGTCGCCGCGTTGTCGAGGAATCCGAACAGCAGGGCGCCGATCGCGATCCCGACCGGGTGGTTGCGGCCGAGCAGCGCGATCGCGATCCCGGTGAAGCCGAGCCCGGCCGGGAAGTCGAGGGCGAACGTGTGCGACGCGCCGAGCAGCTGCGGCATGCCGACGAGCCCGGCGATCGCGCCGGACAGCAGCATGCTGATGACGATCATCCGGCCGACCCGCACGCCGCTGGCCCGGGCCGCGTCCTCGCTGGCCCCGGCGGCGCGCAGGTCGAAGCCGAACCGGGTGCGCGCGAGCAGGAACCAGTAGCCGACGCCCACCGCCACCGCGAGGATCGCCAGGCCGTAGACCCGCATCGGCGAGCCCGGGATGAGGCCGATCCCGGGGACCTGCCCGGACGGCGGGATCGGCTCGGTCCCGATGTTGTTCGAGCCCGGCGTGCGCACCGCGAGCCGCCCCGGCGTCAACAGGTAGGCGATCAGCGCCGTGCCGATGAAGTTCAGCATGATGGTCGAGATGACCTCGCTGACGCCGCGGTAGACCTTCAGCAGGGCGGCCAGCGACGCCCACAGCGCGCCCACGCCCATCGCGATCAGCAGCACGACCGTGACGTGCAGGACCGGCGGCAGGCTGATCGCGGCCGCCGCCGCGGCGGCCAGCAGCGCCGCCAGCCGGTACTGCCCGTCGACACCGATGTTGAACAGGTTCATCCGGAACCCGACCGCGACGGCGACCGCGGAGAAGTAGTAGGTCACCGCCGAGTTGATCATCAGCGCCTGGGACCGCGGCCGGTCGGCGTAGGTCACCATCGTGTCCAGGACGTCGAGCGGGTCGCTGCCGGTACCGACCAGCACCAGCGCGGTCACGCCGAGCGCGGTGACCAGCGCCAGCACCGGCGCGGCCAGCGCGGCGCCGACGCGGGTCAGCAGCCTCTCCAGGGTGTGCGGCACCGTCACCGCTCCTCTCCCGGCCCGGTGGCCTGCGCCGCACCCGCCTCGTCCGGCGCACCCGCGGCGCCCGGTGGCGGTGCGCCTGGCGCCGGCTGGGCGGCCGCGGCGTCGGCCCCGGCCTGGGCGTCGCCGTCCGCCGCCGCGGCGCCGCCGGACGGGGCGGCGGTGTCCGTGGCCGGGCCCGCGGGCGGCGCGGCGGCGGTCATCCCGGACATCGCCGAGCCGAGGTCCTCGGGCGTGACGGTGGCCGGGTCGGCCGCGGCGACGAAACGGCCGCGCAGGATGACCCGCAGCGTGTCGGACAGGCCGATCAGCTCGTCCAGGTCCGCGCTGACCAGCAGCACCGCCATGCCCTCCCGGCGGGCCGCGCGCAGCTGGTCCCAGATCGCGGCCTGGGCGCCGACGTCCACCCCGCGGGTCGGGTGCGCCGCGACCAGCAGGTACGGCCGCCGGTCACCGCCTCCCAGCTCGCGGCCGACGATGAGCTTCTGCTGGTTGCCGCCGGACAGCGCGCCGGCGGCGACGTCGACCGACGGGGTGCGTACGTCGTACTCGCCGACGATCCGGTGGGTGTCGGCGCGCGCCGCGGCCAGCGTCAGCAGGCCGTGCCGGGAGCACGGCGGCTGGGTCTGGTGGCCGAGCATCCGGTTCTCCCACAGCGGGGAGTCGGCGAGGATGCCCGAGCGGATCCGGTCCTCGGGGATGTAGGCCACGCCGGCCTCCCGGCGTCGCCGGGTGGGCCAGGCGGTGATGTCGGTCCCGTCGGTGGCGCTGCCGAGCAGCACCCGGCCGGCGGCGGCTGGCCGGATGCCCATCACCGCCTCGATCAGCTCGGCCTGCCCGTTGCCCTCGACCCCGGCGATGCCGAGGATCTCCCCGCGCCGCACGGTGAAGCTGACGTCGCTCACGGCCCGCCGGCCGTCCTCGGTGTCGACGCACAGGCCCTCGACGGTCAGCGCCACCTCGTCGGTGACGGTCGCCTCCGCGGTCTGCGGCGAGGGCAGCTCGCTGCCGACCATGAGCTCGGCGAGCTGGCGGGCGGTCACCTCGGCCGGCCGGACCGTGCCGACCGTCGTCCCCCGCCGGATCACCGTGATCTCGTCGGCGACGGTGAGCACCTCGTCGAGCTTGTGCGAGATGAAGATGATGGACAGGCCCTGGTCGACCAGGTCGCGCAGGGCGGTGAACAGCTCGGCGACCTCCTGCGGGACGAGCACGGCCGTCGGCTCGTCGAGGATGAGCGTGCCCGCCCCGCGGTAGAGCACCTTGAGGATCTCGACCCGCTGCCGCTCGCCGATGCCGAGGTCGCGCACGTGGGCGTCGGGCCGGATGTCCAGGCCGTAGCGGGCGCCGATCTCGTTGATCCGGGCCCGTGCCCGGCGGGAGTCCAGCAGGAACCGGCGCCACCCTCGCCCGCGCGGCTCCGCGCCGAGCACCACGTTCTCCAGCACGGTCAGGTTCTCGGCGAGCTTGAAGTGCTGGTGGACCATGCCGATGCCGCGGGCGATCGCGTCCGACGGGCTGTGCAGGGTGACGGCCTCGCCGTCGATGAGGATCGTCCCGGAGTCCGGGCGGTGCATCCCGTACAGCGTCTTCATCAGCGTGGACTTGCCGGCGCCGTTCTCGCCGACCACCGCGTGCACCGACCCGCGGCGGACCCGCAGGGTCACGTCCCGGTTGGCGACCACGCCGGGGAAGGTCTTGGTGACACCGCGCAGCTCGACGGCGAACTCGGCCGCTCCACCGGCCCCGTCGGGACTGCCGGCGTCGGCGGTGCCAACGGTGCCGGCGGTGCCGGCGGTCCCGCCGGGCGGCGGGGTGGCGGTGGCCGGTGCCAGGTCGTCGCCGGTGCTGGCCGCCGCTGCCGCTTGGTCGGCGTCGGCCGGTGTGCTTCTGCCCTCGGTGCCGATGGGAGACGCTCCTCACGGGGACGAACGACAGGGTGCGCGGGCGGGGGCCGCGGGGCTGGCGCCGCGTTGCCTCGCCCGGACGGAGCCGGGGGGGGGGGCGGGGGGGGGGGGGGGGGGGGGGGGGGGGGGGTGGGGGCG
>JADGHD010000147.1 GCA_019689615.1 Frankia sp.
TTCAGGAGAACCCGGGCATTGTCCGCGGTTTCTTCCGCGACCCCCACCTCGCCTACATCGCCTGGTAGCCAGTCCAGATACTTACATTCTGCTTAGTAGAGCATCCGCCCCGGGTACATCCTGACCGGGGCCTAGTCGGCCAGCACGATCTCGTGATACTCGAAGGTGCGTGCAGCGGGGTATTCGTCGCGGCGAACAGCACCACACGCTCGGTACTGCGTTGCTCGACCACCACGGCGGATTCGACAGGAAACACGCCGGGATGTGGACCATCGGGCAGCCGCCCCGGCCGGGGCACGAATGTCTCCAGCACCAGCGATCCGCCGTCGCGAAGCGCCTTCGCGGCTTGGGCCAAGAATTGTAACTGGACTTCGCGATTCGCAAGAAGGAAGAAGGTGTTGAACACCGCGTAGATCAGGGGAACCTGACTCGCCACGGTGAAACACGCCGCGTCGGCTTCGACGGCGGTAACCGCAAGACCTTCCGCTGCGGCGGAATGGCGTAACCGGCGGGTCATTGCGCCCGACACGTCGATCCCGACCACCGGAACTCCTGCACGGGCCAAGGGGAGCGCGACCCGGCCGGTGCCCGAGCCGATTTCGACCGCGGGGCCATCCCCGGCGAGCTCGGCGAGCACCTTGATCTGCAAAGGGTCGGCGACGAACGTGCCGTAGAGATCCTCGTAGGTGTCGGCGATCGCATCGCCGTACGTCGACTCCCGATAGTGATCAGCTGTCATACGAGCACCTCACCCGCCATCGGCGTTACACACTGGTAACGTCTCCTGTACCGGTACAGATAGAGTGATCTCTCATAGAGATCAAAAACAGTACCGGTACAGTTCGCGTGACGAGAGGTGTCGGTATGTCCACCTGAGTTCGGTCATTTCGTTAGTGCCTTGCCCGCGAGTGCGTCGAGGAGGGCTCTCCGGTCGGGATCGATCGCGGGTTGGAAGGTCTGGATGGCGCCGTTGATCGCGATGGTCGCTGAGCGCAGCGGGCGGAGCTGGCGGATCACGTTGCGCAGGGCCAAGCCGGTGCGGTTCTGGACGGTGCGGGCGACGGCGAGCGCGGTGAACACGTGAGGTTGGCCCCTTACGGTGGACACCCGCGGTGTGGGGTCAGTGATCGCCGTCTGGGGACGGCTGGGGCAGGTGTGCGGTCTCGTAGCCGATGGGGCTAAGCATTCCGAGGCTGGAATGCCGGCGTTTCGGGTTGTACCAGCACTCTATCCACTCAAAGATGGCGTTGGCAAGCTCGTCACGGTTCTCCCAGCCGTTCCGGTCAAGTACCTCCAGCTGTAAGGTGCCCCAGGAGGATTCCATCATCGAGTTGTCGTAGCAGTCACCGACGGTCCCCATCGATGGAAGCAACCCGGCGTCACGGAGCCGTTTACCGAACGCCCACGACGTGTACTGCGTTCCGTGATCGCTGTGCAGGATCGTCGTGTTCTCCTCGGGGCGGCGGCGCAGGATCGCCATGCCGAGCGCGTCGAGGACCAGTTCGGTACGGACATGATGGGCCATCGACCAGCCGATGATACGCCGGGAAAAGGCGTCCATGACCGCCGCGCAGTACAGCTTCCCGTCACCGGTGGGATGCTCTGTTATGTCGGTGAGCCAGAGCCGGTCCGGCCCGTCCACGGTGAACTGCCGGCGTACCAGGTCGTCCGCGGTGGCCTCGGCCACCGGTCCCCGCCGCGCCCGGCGCCGGTAAACGCCCTGGATGCCGGCCTCGCGCATGAGCCGGGCGACCCGCTTGTGGTTGACCGGCTCGCCCAGGCCCAGCACGAGCTCGGCGTGCACCCGCGGCCAGCCATACGTCCCCCGCGCATCGGCGTGAATACGCTCGATCTGTTTCACCAGCAGCTCGTTGGCCTGGTCGCGTAACGACGGCGGCCGGTCGCGCCACGCGTAGTACCCGGAGCGGGAGACCTTCAGAACCCGGCACGCGACCGCGGCATCCACGTCGAACTCCGGGTCGTCGACGAGCTCACGGACCAGCCGGTAGGCCAGTTTGGGAGGACGTTCTCCCGGGCGAAATAGGCGGCCGCCCGCTTGAGGATCTCGACCTCCATCTCCAGCCGCTTCTTGTCCCGGCGCAGCTGCGCCAACTCCTTGCGCTCCGCGCTCGTCAGCCGCGACTCGCTGCCGTTCTCGTCGGCGTCGGCCTGGGCCATCCAGTTGCGCAGGCACGACTCACTGATCGACAGGTCCTTCGCGATCTTCGCGACCGGAGCGTCGCCGCGGCGGGCCAACTCGACCGCACGCTGACGGAACTCGGGCGGATGAGGTGCGGGCATGGCAGACATCCTCCCTGGCGGCACAGGGCCACCTCAGGTGAGGTGTCCACGCTCAGGGGCCAACCTCACGGGCGCCCCGGGCTCAGCGCTGTGTCGGGCAACTAGCCAGGTCGTCGTGTCGCTATCTCCCGTTACCAGCCCAGTTCACCGTCGTCTTCCTGGAAGGTGCCGGTGGGGCCGTCGATGCCGATGGTCGCCATGCGGACGATGACCCGTGCGCTGATCTCGACCGGGCGGCCAGTGCTGTGGTCGGCGCCGCCCAGGCCGGTCGCGGTGTAGCCGGGTTCGACCGCGTTGAACTTGATCTCGGGGAACGCCCTGGCGTACTGGACGGTGAGCATGGAGACGGCTGCCTTGCTGGCGCCGTAGACGATCGCCGAGTAGCGCGACGCGGGGCGGGCGGGGTCGTGGTTGGCCGTGAACGAGCCGAGCGCGCTGGAGACGTTCACGACGACCGGGTTCGCGGACTTCTTCAGCAGGGGCAGCGCGGCCTGCGTGACGCGCACGATCGAGACCGCGTTGGTGTCGAAGACCTCCAGCGCCTCGGGGCCGTTGAGGGCGAGCTTCGAGATGCCGGCGTTGTTCACGAGCACGTTGAGTCCGCCGTCGGCGTCGAGCTGGGCGAAGGCCGCGGCGACGGAGGCGTCGTCGGTGACGTCGAGCTGGACGAAACGGGCGCCGAGTTCCCGCGCGGCCGCCTCGCCACGGGCCCGGTCGCGGGCGCCGATGTACACGGTGTGCCCGAGGGCGAGGAGCTGGCGGGCGGTTTCCCGGCCGAGGCCGCGGTTCGCCCCGGTGATCAGTGTCGTTGTCATGGGTCGAGCATCGGGCGACGGCGGGCGGCCAGGCAGCCGTCCGGTTTTCGTAGGACTGCCAGGGCCAGGACAGCGACGGCGCCCGCGCGCAGACTGATGCAGGTGGAGCCGTCGGAGTTCGGTCGGATGGTGCGCCGCCTGCGGGACCGGGTCGCACCCGAGGCCGTCGGCGTGCCGGTGGGCCGGCGCCGGCGGGCGAGCGGGCTACGCCGTGAGGAGCTGGCCGCGCTCGCCGGGATCTCCGCTGACTACCTGACCCGGCTCGAGCAGGGGCGGGCGACGGGGCCCTCGGCTCAGGTGGTCGAGGCGCTCGCGAGGGCGCTGCGCGCATCCGACGCGGAGCGTGACCTCCTCTACCAGTTGGCCGGTCATGCCGCTCCCGGGCCCGACGTCGTCCCGTCGCGCATCCCGCGCAGCGTGCAGCGGCTGCTCGACCGGATGGCGCACACCCCGGTCGCCGTGTACGACGCCGCCTGGACGCTCATCATGGCCAACGCGCCCTACGACGCACTCATGGGCGACACGACGACGTGGCGCGGAATCGAACGCAATGCGATCTGGCGCAACCTGACCGGACTGAACTCCCGCGTCGTGCACACCGCGGAGGAGCAGGCCGACCACGAGGCGCGACTCGTCGCCGACCTGCGGCTGACCGCTTCCCGGTATCCCGCCGACCGGGCGCTTCGGCGGCTCATCGGCGAGCTCGCGGAATGCAGCCCGCGCTTCGCCGAGATCTGGGACTCCGACGTGCCGGCGTCGCTGCGGGACGCGTCAAGGCGGAAGGTCATCGAACACCCGACGGTCGGCCGGATCACGCTCGACTGCGACACGCTCATCGTCGCCCTGGACGATCTGCGCATCACGATCTACACCGCCGAGCCCGGCACCGACGACGCCGAACGCCTCGCGCTCGCCATCGTTCTCGGCACCCAGACCCTCGTCGACTCCAACGGCTCGCCCACCAGATCACCCTGACGTACATCCAGCCGGGACCTGCTCGGCGGCGACCACTGGCGCCCGCATGGGCCGGTGGCCGCGGGGGCAGGCGGAGCCGCATGACGACGCGGTCGCCTGCCCCTCGGCGTGCCCTCGGCCCGGCGGAGGGGATCAGTTCTCGCGGATCCAGGCGGGCGTGATCCGGTGCTCGCGGATTCGCCAGCCCGTCGGCGTCCGTACCAGGACGCTGGCCAGTCGCAGGCCGCCTGTCTGGTGGGGTGCCTGGCCCCAACACCGACGCCTACGCCGAATCGAGGGATGTGGGTGTTGCCGCGCAGCCGGCGACGAGGCCCCGGGCGGTGTCCGAGCCGACGTGTAGCCGTTTCCGCGTCGGTTGCCTGAGCTGCTCCCACGCCCGCCGGTGACCGGCCGGCGTGGGAGCGGATCGAATACGCGTCAGCGCGGAAGCGGCTTGTAGAAGACCAGGCCGTTGCCCTTGTTGTCGTACACCACGGCGCGACGCTCGTGAGCGTCGTCGTAGGGGCCTTTCACGATGGCGCCGCCGTTCTCCTCGACCGCCTTGGCCGCACCGTCGACGTCGTCGGTCTTGATACCCACGACGACCTGGCCGTGTATGGGGTGATCGATCGCCGTGGCCAGGGCAAGGGTCACGGAGTCGCCGTCGAGAGCCGCGAAGTGGGCGCCGTCGCGGAACTTCAGCGAGAAGCCGAGGGTCTCGGTGTAGAACCTGATCGACTCCTCAAGATCATCCGTCATCATCCGTCGACAGAATGATCATCCGTACTTGCTGGTCGCTCATGGTGCCTCCTACGACTGGATCGGTTCCGACCGCACCGGGACAGCGCCAAGACAGCGCCGGGCCGGTGGGATTCGCAGGCTCCGGAGTTGTTGGTACATCAACAACCTAGCCCCTGTCAGTCGGCGGGACGGGCTCCCGGGCCGCGTCCGCCAGATCCGCTCCGGCTGTGACGAGCCCGCCGTCGACGAGTACCTGCACCGCCTCCCGGATGTCCTCCGCCGTTGTCACCCGCTGCCGGGCCAGATCGTTCAGGCTCGTCTGTTGCGAGAGCCAAAAAATCCTGGACGGTGATGTCGAGAACCCGTGGCTGGCTCCGTCCCCGCAGTGAACGTGGCCAGGATCGGTCACCAGCACCGAGGAGAACACGATGGCCAAGTACCTGCTGCTCAAGCACTACCGCGGCGCTCCGGCTTCGATCAACGACGTGCCCATGGACCAGTGGACGCCGGAGGAGATCTCGGCGCACGTGCAGTACATGAACGACTTCGCCGCCCGGCTCGAGAAGACCGGCGAGTTCGTCGACGCCCAGGCGCTCGCTCCCGAGGGGACGTTCGTCCGGTACGACGGCGAGGGGCGCCCGCCGGTCACCGACGGCCCGTTCGCCGAGACCAAGGACCTCATCGCCGGCTGGATGGTGATCGACGTCGACAGCTACGAGCGCGCCATCGAGCTGGCCGGCGAGCTGTCGGCCGCCCCCGGGGCAGGCGGAAAGCCGATCCACGAGTGGCTCGAGGTGCGCCCGTTCCTGACCGCGCCCCCCACCATCACGGAGTGACCACACAGATGGACGAGGCACGGCTCCGGAGCCTCACGCCGGACATGCTCGGCATCCTCGTCCGCCGCGGAGCCGACTTCGCGGCGGACGAGGACGCCGTACAGGACGCCCTGGTCGAGGCGATCCGCGTCTGGCCGGCCGACCCGCCGCGGGACCCGAAGGGCTGGCTGGTCACCGTGGCCTGGCGCAGGTTCCTCGACGCGGCCCGGGCGGATGCCGCCCGGCGCCGACGCGAGGACCGCATCGACCAGGAGCCGGCGCCCGGGCCCGCGCCCGCGGTGGACGACACGCTCCAGCTCTACTTCCTGTGCGCCCACCCGTCGCTGACGCCGTCGTCCGCGGTCGCGCTCACCCTGCGCGCCGTCGGCGGGCTGACCACCCGCCAGATCGCCCAGGCCTACCTGGTACCCGAGGCGACCATGGCGCAGCGCATCAGTCGGGCCAAGCGCACCGTCTCCGGCGTGCGGTTCGACCAGCCCGGCGACGTCGCCACCGTGCTGCGCGTCCTCTACCTGGTCTTCAACGAGGGCTAATCCGGCGACGTCGACCTCGCCGCCGAGGCCATCCGGCTCACCCGGCAGCTCGCGGCGGCGATCGACCATCCCGAGGTGGCGGGGCTGCTCGCCCTCATGCTGCTCCACCACGCCCGGCGCGGCACCCGGATCGCGCCCGACGGCAGCCTGGTGCCACTCGCCGAGCAGGACCGCAGCCGATGGGACACCACGTTGATCGCCGAAGGTGTCGAGATCCTGCAGGCGGCCCTCGCCCGCGACCGGCTGGGCGAGTTCCAGGCCCAGGCCGCCATCGCGGCACTCCACGCTGACGCGCCCACCGCCGAGGAGACCGACTGGACGCAGATCGTCGAGTGGTACGACGAGCTCGTGCGCCTGACGGACAGCCCGGTCGTCCGGCTCAACCGGGCGGTGGCCGTCGGCGAGGCCGACGAGCCGCGCGCCGGGCTGGCGGCGCTCGCGGCGCTGGACGACTCCCTGCCCCGCTACACAGCGGTGGCGGCGTACCTCCATGAACGCGACCGCGACCTGGCGACGGCGGCGCGGCTTTACGCCGAGGCTGCGCACAAGGCCCTCAACCTCGCCGAGCGCGACCACCTGACCCGCCGGGCCGCCCGGCTCAATGCCGCCAGACGACGACGCCAAACGATGACGCCAGACGGTGACACGGTGCGGGCCTGGGGTCCGGACACCCGCGGGCGGGAGTGAAGCAGCCAGATCGAGACCGCGGAGCAGGCGGCGCCGACTTCTCGGGCAACGCCTCGACAGCGGTCCTGATCCCCACCCAGCGCTCCGTCATGACCATGGCATCGGGTATCGCGACCATCGCCCGCCTCTCCAACGGCCGTTTCCGTGCCTGCTTCGGCACCGGCTACACCTCCCGGATGACGATCGGCCAGCCGCCGATGCCGCTCAAGGCCCTGTTCGACTATGTCGGCGCGCTCCGCGGACTGCTCGCCGGCGAGACCGTCATGCTCGACGGGAAGGCGGCCCGCATGCTGCACGGGCCCGGCCTGACCCTGCCACGGCCGATCCAGGTCCCGCTGTGGCTCAGCGTTTTCGGCCCACGTGGCAACAGGCGCGCCCCCGAGGTCGCCGACGGCATCATCGGGCCGCCGCACCCGACCCTTCCGAGCGCCACCATGGTCACCGGCACCGTTCTCGACCCCGGCGAGGACCCCCGCTCCGCCCGGGTCCGGGAGGCGATCGGCCCCTGGCAGGTGGTCCGCTGGCACACCGCCTACGCCGTCGGCGGACCGACGGCGGTGGACGCCCTGCCCGGAGGCGCGCAGTGGCGCCAAGCCCTCGAAAGCCTCGCCCCCGACGACGAACGCCACCTGCTCACCTTCGAGGGGCACGTCACCCACCTGGCCGAACGAGACCGCCCGCTGCTGGACCACATCGACCTCGACGCCATGGTCGGAGACCTCACCACCCTGGTCGGAGACGTGGCCGACGTCCGGCAGAAGCTCGCCCGCCTCGCCGACGCCGGTTTCCGCGAGGTCAGCTACTACGAACGACGAGGACTGCTCGCCAAACCCGAACGCACGCTGGGTGGTCACCGTCTCTACCCGGCCGATGCCGTGACCCTCCTCGGTGTCATCAAAGCCGCCCAGCGGCTCGGATTCACCCTCGACGAGGTCGCCGAGCTGTTGGACACCGGTCGCCGCCGCCACGCCGGCGTGGATCTCGCAGAACGCGCCCTGGCGAAGCTCGACGAGGTCAACGCCAGGATTCGGGACCTGGAAGCGATCAGGAGCGTCCTTACCGCCGTGGTCGAGGCCGGCTGCGACAGCCTCACCGACTGCACCTGCCCTAGTACTGCAACGGCAGTTGTGTCGTCTGTGGTAGATGATCTGGGTTGTGGTGGTGGAGGCGTGGGCGGCTGAGCTGGATGGTCTGTGTGAGCGGGTCGGTGGCCGGTTCGGGCGTGCGGAGCCGCGGCGGCGGGTCCGTGAGTATGTGTCCGGGCTGGTCGCGGGGCTTGATCGGAAGAACGGGTGGACGCTGGCGGAGCGGGCGGGCGAGCGGTCGCCGGACGGGATGCAGCGGCTGCTGCGCCGCGCGGACTGGGATGTGGGCGGGGTCCGTGACGACGTTCGGGACTTCGTGGTCGGCCGTCTTGGGGATCCGGATGCTGTGCTGATCGTGGATGACACGGGGTTCCTGAAGAAGGGCACCCGGTCGGCGGGGGTGCAGCGGCAGTACTCGGGGACGGCGGGTCGGCGGGAGAACTGCCAGATCGGGACGTTCCTGGCCTACCGCTCCCGGTGGGGGCATGCGCTGATCGACCGGGAGCTCTACCTGCCGGAGTCCTGGACGGACGACCGGGACCGCTGCCGGACGGCGGGTGTGCCCGACGACGTGGAGTTCGCGACGAAGCCGCGCCAGGCGATGGCCATGCTGGAACGGGCGATCACCGCCGGGGTGCCGTTCGGCTGGGTGACCGCGGACGAGGCCTACGGGCAGGTGAAGTACCCGCGGGTCTGGCTGGAAGAACAGAAGCGGTCCCATGTACTGGCCACGAAGTGCAACGACACGCTGATCACCACCGGGGGTGGGCAGGAACGCGCCGACCAGCTGATCGCCGATCTGCCCGCGCGGGCATGGTGTCGGATCTCGGCCGGTGCGGGTGCGCACGGGCTGCGGGACCACGACCGGGCCCGGGTGGAGATCCGGATCCGGGCCTGGTGGGAGCCGGGCTGGGGGCACTGGCTGCTCGCCCGGCGCCACCGCACCAGCGGCGAGCTGGCGTTCTACGTCTGCCACGGCCCGCGGCGCACCACCCTGGCCCGGCTCGCGACCGTGGCCGGGGCCCGTTGGCCGATCGAGGAATGCTTCCAGCAGGCGAAACAGACCTGCGGCCTCGACGACTACCAGGTCCGCTCCTGGCGGGCCTGGTACGCCCACATCACCCTGTCCATGCTCGCCTACGCCGCGCTGGCCGCCGTCCGCGCCGACCAGGTAAAAGGGGCCCTGGCCCCACCGGCATGGGCATGATCGGACTGACCCTACCCGAGATCCGCAGACTGATCGCCACCCTCCTGCACCGCATCCACCCCACCGACTTCGTCTGGGCCTGGTCGGACTGGCGCCGACGCCGCCAACACCAGGCCCGACGCTGCCACTACAAGCGACGAGGACACAGCCAAGTGCCGTTGCAGTACTAGCGAGTAGTGGGCAGTGAGCAAGCACGAACGCACCCTGACACCGTGTGCGGGTGTCGCGGCGCATCTGGCGTTGCGACGGACCGGTCTGCTGGGCCGGTGGGCCGGGAGGTTTTCCGCGACAGGGTGGTGCGTGGGCGGGTAGCGTGATGTGCGCTACAGCTGGGCTGGCGACGGGCGTGAGCTGGGAGTCGGGCATGGAGGCGGCAGGGCCGTTACGGGGCGTGCGGGTGCTGGACCTGTCGATCGCGTTGGCGGGGCCGTACGCGACCGCGTTGTTGGCCGATCAGGGGGCGGACGTCATCAAGGTCGAGCGGCCGGGGCTGGGGG
>JADGHD010000148.1 GCA_019689615.1 Frankia sp.
CCGCGCCGGCCACCCCGACGCCACCGCCGACGGTCGCCCCAGCCCGGGTGCCGACCGCGGCCGAGCCGCTGCGGGTGCTGGTGACCGGCGACTCGCTGACCGAGTCACTCGGCCCGACGATCGCGAACACCGCCCCGCCCACCGTCCACGCCGAGACCGACACCCGGTTCGGCACCGGGCTGGTGCGGCCGGACTTCTTCGACTGGGCCGGCTACGCCCGCGAGCAGATCCGAACCCGCGACCCGGAGGTCGTGATCGTGGCCATGGGCGGCAACGACGGCCAGGGGATCACGATGCCGGACGGCACCGTGCTGCCCGCGGGCTCGCCGCAGTGGGTGGACGAGTACCGCCGCCGGGTGCTCGTCGTGCTGCGGATCTGGACCGACAACGGCACCCGCCGGGTCTACTGGCTGAGCCTTCCGCCGGCCCGGTCGTCGACGCTCGACGGCTACTTCCGGCAGATGAACGCGGCGGCGGCCGACGCGGCCCCGCAGGTCCCCGGCGCCACCTTCCTCGACCTCGCCCCCGTGCTGAGCAGCGACGGACGCTACAGCGACTACCTGCCCGACTCCTCCGGCCGAACGGTGCTGGCCCGCACCCGCGACGGGGTACACCTCACCCTGGATGGCGCCCGCATCGCCGCGGCCCCCGTGCTGGCCGCCCTGGGCAAGGACTTCAAGCTGTCCTGACCGGGGCCCGCCGGGTCCGCCGCCGCACCGGAAGGCGAGGACGAAGGGTGACAGCAGCCGTCGAGGAGGAGTGCGCGGCCGGCAGGTCAGGGGTGGGGACGGAAGCCGAACCCCACCCCCTCCAGGTCGGACCTGGCGGCCGCCACCACCTCGCGTGCCTGCCGGGCCAGCTCGTCCCGGCGCGCGGGCGGGGCCTCGCCAAGGGCGCGCAGCAGGTCGTCGGCGAGGACGACGATCTGGTCGGCCAGGCCGTGCGGGGCGAGCCGCGGCGGCTCGGCGCCCGCCGGCGCCCCGGAACCCGCCAACCGGCCCAGTCGTGCCAGGTCAGCGGCGAGCGCGCGGGTCCGCTCCGCCCGGGTCCCGCCAGCCGTCGCCGCGACGTCCCACGCCGTCGGGGACCAGCCGCGCAGCCGGCCGAGCAGCCGGTTGATCTCCCGGACGAGCTCCGGGACGGATTCCGACATCCGGGCAGGTTATCTGACCAGGACGACGCCGGGTCTTGCCCTGCTCCCCCAGTGTCGGGCACCCTCCCTTCATGGTCCGTTGACGTCGGGTTTACGTCGCAGGAGGCGCGCATGTCTCTGTACCGCTCCGCCCAGACCCACCACACCCTCATCGAGCGCCTCCCGAAGATCACCGGCCACGACGTGGAGCACTGGCTGCGACGTCTCGACGAGGGCCCGAGCCTGTTGCGGTTCACGGAGCGGGTCAACTGGATGCGCGACCAGTACGACCTCCCGCACTGCTACGCCGCGGCGCTGGTGCACGAGGCCGACCTGCGCCGGGCCGCGCTACGGGTCTGAGCTCGCCCGGGAGCTGCGGCAGGCGCCGCTAGCCGGATTTGGTCGGCCCGACCTCGTCGATCGACACCAGCACCAGGCAGCGCTGGTCACGCACCATCGCCGCCCGGTAGTCGTCCCAGTCGGGGTGCTCGCCGGAGATCCGCCGGTAGTAGTCGATCAGCCCGTCCATCGCCCCGGGCAGCCGGGCGATCTCCGCCTGGCCGCGGACCTGCGCCCACGGCCCGTAGAACTGGTCGGTGAACAGGCACAGCTCGGCCACCGGGTCGCGCAGGAGGTTGCGCACCTTGTAGGCGGTGAGCCGGCTGCTGATCACCAGCCGGCCGTCCGCGGCCACGCCGACGGTCACCGGCGACAGCTGCGGCCGCCCGTCCCGGCGCCGGGTGGCCAGCACCGCGTGGTGGTTCTCGGCCGCGAAGGCCCGTACGTCGTCGGCGTCCATCACAGCTCCCGCAGCTTCCAGAGCAGCCGCAGCATCTCCAGGTACACCCACAGGAAGCCGATCAGCAGGCCGTAGGCGGCGTGCCAGGCGGCAGAGCG
This sequence comes from Frankia sp., assembly GCA_019689615.1. Lineage (GTDB taxonomy): Bacteria > Actinomycetota > Actinomycetes > Frankiales > Frankiaceae > Pseudofrankia. The sequence continues at coordinate 2,030 of JADGHD010000148.1, forward strand.
CGGCGCCCGCTCGGCGATCATTCGCTCGATCATGTCGAAGTCGAGGATGAACTGCAGGCTGGCGAAGATCAGCACGACAACGCTGAACAGGATGCCCAGCGGCGTCGCGTCGTTCATGATCGGCACCCGCGGCCCGCCGAACGCCCACAGCACCAGGTCGATCAGGCTGAGCGCGATGACGCTGAGCAGCACCGCCCCGACGATCCGGGCCATCCGGGGCGTCGCCCGGATGTGCCGGCTGCGGTAGGCCACCAGCATGGTGACGAAGATCAGCGCGGTCCCGATCAGCGCCTGCAGGATGATCCCCGAGTACAGGCTCTCGTAGGCGTGCGACACCCCGCCGGCCCCGCAGCCGGCGAGCAGCGCGAAGACCACCACCACGGTCGGGTTCAGCCACCCGGTGAACCCGACCACGAGGCTCAGCACAAGGGCCGCGATCCCGACGCCGAACACCAGGCCCGGCGCCGTCGGCTGCAGCAGCCAGCCGACGAGCCCACCGACGACCGCTAGCCCGATCACCCCGAGGGTGTGCATCACGACGTCGTCGACGGTGAGCGAGCTCGGCTGGCGGTACTGGCGGGCCAGCTCCTGCGGCGTGGGCGGCAGCCCGCCGGCCCCCGGACGCCAGCTCAGCTCGTCCCGGTCCGGGTTCGGCCGCATCCGCGTGAAGACCGGGTTGGTTGATCGGAACCTGCTGGCCATCGCGCTGGCCCCCTTCCGCGCAGGGCTGGCGCCGGCTCCCCACCGGCACGCACCGCCAACGATAAACGTCACTGAGCGACCGGCCGTTCCGGGACTGCCGCCGATCGTTGCGGGCGGAGCGCCATACCGGCGCGTCCTAGCTCCGCGCACGGTGGGCAACTGCATTCTTACGCACCGGGAAGTAAGACGCACAGCGGCGATCAAAGACGTAACACCGTCATCGCCGCAGTACACGGCGATACACGGCACCGACTAGCGCCGCCGTTCCAGCGGCGCCCCAAGCGGGGCTGCGGCCAGCAATGGCTCATCATCGCGAGTAGGTCAGCCAGCGCCGCCGTGTGCCCACGCCGAGGACGCGTGTCCGCGGCGTCGTCGTTGGCGGGGCGGCTACCCATTGATCCGCTTCACGGATCGCCGGGCGGCACTGCTCCCCGCGCGGACATTGCGGCCCACCGGAAGCAGCCAGGAAGCGGTGCCAACAGGGTGAGCCAGCCCGTGCCGGTGGTCGGAGTCGAACCGACACTCGAGCTGTTTTTAGGACAGCCTCCTCTACCAGTTGGGATACACCGGCGGGTACATCGCTGATATTTCTACCACGCTACGTAGGGTCTGGGAATAAGAGGACGTGAGGAAATCGACAGCTCCCGCCCGGGAGCGGTCGATCGTCACCCTTGGTAACCCGGCGGTGGACGAATCGCGGATAACGCGGCACGCACCGTCGTTGCCGGCGGGTCCTTCTCCTAGGCCGGTGGACGGGCGGTACGGACGCGTTGACGTCCGTTCGGGCGCAGCCGTCGTCCGGCGCGCCGAACTCAGCCACTACCGCGGGCGGGCCGGGCGCCGACCTGCCCGTCCCCCTGAACCCGCGACCCGCTGCCGGCGCCGGCGGCGACCGGCCTGGGCGTGGCCGACGTGGCGGCGCTGCGGAACTCGGCGCGGGGGTCGGCGAACGAGCCGAGGGAGACGATCTCCCGGCGGAAGAACAGCGACAGCGTCCAGTCGGCGACCACTCTGGCCTTGCGGTTGAGCGTCGGCAGCCGGCTGAGGTGGTAGGTGCGGTGCATGAACCAGGCGGGCCAGCCGCGCACCTTCACTCCGTAGATGTCGGCCACCCCGCGGTGCAGGCCCAGTGACGCCACGCTGCCGGCGTAGCGGTGGGCGTACGGCTCGATCGGCTCCCCGCGCAGCTCGGCGATCAGGTTGTCGGCCAGCCGCCGGGCCTGCCGCACCGCGTGCTGGGCCGACGGGCTGGTGGTGGCGCCATCTCCCTTGGTCAGGTCGGGCACGGCCGCGCAGTCGCCGGCGGCCCAGGCCGCGGGGAGCCCTTCGACCTGCAGGAACGGCGTGGCCACCACCCGGCCGCGGTCGTCGAGCGGCAGGTCGGTGTCGGCGAGCACGGGGTTGGCTCGCACCCCGGCGGTCCAGACGACCGTGTCCGAAGGAAACACCTGGCCATTGTCGAGCGCTACCCAGCCGCCTTCGAGGCTGTTCACCCGGGTGCGCAGTCTGACCTCGATCCCGCGATGCTCGAGCTGTTTGATGGTGTACAGGCCCATCGCCGGGGAAACCTCGGGAAGAATGCGGTCGGTCGCCTCGACGAGAACCCAGCGCAGGTCCATCGGGTCGATATTCGGGTAATACGAGCAGACGTGCCGGGCCATGTCCTCGAGCTCGGCGAGCGCCTCGATTCCCGCGTACCCGCCGCCGATGAAGACGAATGTCAGCGCGCGGGCGCGGGTCGCCGGATCCGTGGTGGACGTGGCCACGTCGAGCCGGCTGATCACCTGGTTGCGCAGGTAAATGGCCTCGGCCACCGACTTGAACCCGATCGCGCGCTCCGCCAGTCCGGGAATCGGCAGCGTCCTGGCGATCGAGCCGGCCGCCATCACCAGGATGTCGTAACGCAGGTCGTACTGCTCGCCGCCGACGGTGCGGATGGTCGCCCTGCGGTTCGCGTGCGTGACGCTGGTCACCCGTCCGCTGACCACTCGGCAGCGGGTCAGCACCTTTCGCAACGGAACCACTACGTGGCGTGGCTCCAGGTTGCCGGCGGCCGCCTCCGGCAGGAACGGCTGGTAGGTCATGTACGAGTTCGGCTCGACCACCGTCACCGCCGCCTCGCCGGCCCGCAGCCGGCGCTGCAGCCGCAGGGCGGTATACATGCCGACGTATCCACCGCCGACGATGAGGATGTGCGGCGGCCTCGGCCGCCGGCCCGGACGGGCGCGGTTACCCACGTCGGTGCGGCCGGGCAAGTGGCGCGCGTCTCCCCCGCGGAACGGGGGCCACTGGCTCGGACCATATGCCATAGGGAAAGCCGTACCCACGGCCGGGCGCGGTACGCGCCGCGCGGGCGGACCGGGCCAACCCGACGGACGTGACCGGGACCACCAAGAGGTATATGACAGTGGCGGACACCACGAATTGGTCAGATGTCCTGCCGACGATGGGGATTTCGGCCCCCGCCGACCTACCCAGCTCTCCCGGCCAGCTGTTGTGACTCCGCAGACATTTTCCGGCTAGCCGGCGGCGGGCACCGCGATCCCGGCGTGCCGGGCGGCTGCCTCGAGCACGTCCACGAGCATCTCGGCGGTGACCCGCCCGGTGAACGTGTTCTGCTGGCTGGGGTGGTAGCAGCCGAGCAGCAGCGGCCCGCCCCCGGGCAGCTGGACCCGCGCCCCGTGGCCGAACGCCGGCCGCGGCACCGGCAGCTGCTGGCCGGCGGCGGCCAGCGCCGGCCAGAGCGCCTGCCAGGCGTAGCCGCCGAGGGCGACGACGCAGCGCAGCGACGGGCGCAGCAGCTCCAGCTCGCGGACCAGCCAGGGCCGACAGGTGTCCCGCTCGGCCGGGGTCGGCTTGTTGGCCGGCGGGGCGCAGCGCACGGCCGCGGTGATCCGGGTGCCCAGCATCCGCTGGCCGTCGCCGGCGGCGGTCGACGTCGGCAGCGCGGCCAGCCCGGCGCGGTGCAGGGCGGCGAACAGCCAGTCGCCGCTGCGGTCACCGGTGAAGATCCGCCCGGTGCGGTTGCCGCCGTGCGCGGCCGGGGCGAGCCCGACGAGCAGCACCCGCGCGCCCGCCGGCCCGAACGACGGCATCGGGCGGCCCCAGTACGGCTGGTCGGCGTAGGCCGCCCGCCGCGTCCTGGCCACCTCCTCGCGCCACTGCACCAGCCGGGGACAGGCCCGGCACACCGAGGACCGGGCGTCCAGCTCCGGCGCGTCGGCGGAGGAGGCGGCCAGCCGGGCGACGTCCGCGGCGGCGCGCGCCACCGGCGTGGCCGGCGTGGCCGGGTCCCCCGGCCAGCCGGCACCGGGCGGCACCGGCCCACCCGGCGGCAGCCCTGGCGTCACCGCGCCAGCGAGAGCGCGATGCCGTCGAGGATGTCGCGCTCGCTCGCGACCACCGCCGGCACCCCGGCCCGCTCGACGAGGGTGCGCAGCACCAGCGCCCCGGCGGCGATCACGTCGACCCGGCCGGGGTGCATGACCGGCAGCGCCGCCCGCTCGTCGTGGGTCATCACCGTCAGCATCCCGGTGACCGCCGCGACCTCCTCGGCCGGTGTGACCAGCAGGTGGATCTTCGCCGGGTCGTACTCGGGCAGGCCGGCGGCGAGCGCGGCGACCGTGGTGACCGTGCCGGCGACACCGACCAGGGTGGCCGCCCGGCGCAGCGGCACGGTCTGCTCGGCGAGGTCGATCGCGGCGTGCACGTCGGCGACGATGGCCGCGATCTCGTCCGGGGCCGGCGGGTCCGACCGGATGTGGCGCTCCGCCATCCGGACGCAGCCGACGTTCACCGACCTGGCGGCCAGCACCCCGGTCCGGTCGCCGAGCACCAGCTCGGTGGAGCCGCCGCCGATGTCGGCCAGCAGGATCGGGGTGGCGGCGTCGGCGAGCTCCGCGGCCGCCCCGGCGTAGGACAGCGCCGCCTCCTCGTCCCCGCTGATCACCTCGGGGTCGACGCCGAGGATCTCGCGCACCCCGGCGACCAGCTCGTCCCGGTTGCGGGCGTCCCGGGTGGCGCTGGTGGCGACCATGCGCACGCGCTCGGCGCCCAACCGGTCGATCTCCGCCTTGTAGTCGCGCAGCGCGGCGAACGTCCGCGCCAGCGCGTCGGCGGCCAGCTCGCCGGTGCGGTCCACGCCGGCGCCCAGCCGGACGATCTCCATCCGCCGGGTCAGCTCGGCCAGCCCGGCCCCGTCCCGCCGGTCGACGTCCGCCACCAGCAGCCGGATCGAGTTGGTGCCGCAGTCGATGGCGGCGACGCGGCTCATCCACGCTCTCCCTTCGGGTTGGTGCCGGGCGCGTCGGCCGGGCCGGCCAGGCGGACGCAGGGGCCGCCCGCGCCCCAGTCCCCGACGGCGGCGAGCACCTCGTCGCCGAACGGGTTCACCCCGGGGCCGACGGCCAGGCTGTGGGCGACCAGCACGTGCAGGCACTTGACCCGGTCCGGCATGCCGCCGGCGCCAGGGTCGCCGGGCAGCGGCCCGCCGAGCGCGTCGCGGCGGGCCAGGTAGTCCCGGTGCGCGGCCCGGTAGGCGGCGGCCAGCTCCTCGTCGCCGCCCAGCCGCGCGGTCATCTCCCGCATCACCCCGGCGCTCTCCATCCGGGAGACGGCGGCGGTCGCCCGCGGGCAGGTCAGGTAGTACAGGGTGGGGAACGGCGTGCCATCCTCCAGCCGCGGCTGGGTCTCCACCACGTCCGGCAGGCCGCACGAGCAGCGGTGGGCCACCCGGGTCACCGCCCGCGGCCGCCGCCCCAGCTGCCGCTCGACCACCGCCAGGTCGGTGTCCAGGTCGGCGCCCAGGCTGGCGCCGCCGGCCCCGCCGCCGTCGCGCTGGCTCACCGGCCCGCCCCGGCGCCCGGGGATGGCTGCGGCTGCGCGCCCGCCTGGGTCCACAGCTGGCTGTACCAGGCGTCGTCGGAACTCGCCCCGCCGCGCCGGGCGGACGGGTCCGGCGTCGGGGTCGGGCTGGCGGGCATCAGGTAGAGCTGGTCCCCCGGGCGGACGTAGTGCAGCCGGCGCCGGGCCTCGTCCTCGACCCACTCCTGGTCGTCGTACCGCGCCACCTCGGAGCGCAGGGCGTCGACCCGCTGCTGGCGCGCCGCGTTCTCCTGCGTCAGGTCGGTGATCTCGGCCTGCTGCTGCAGGTAGAGCCGCAACGGGTAGGCGAGCGTCAGGACCAGGACGCAGATCACGACGGCCAGCAGCGTCGCCCGGGTGGTCAGCGTCGTCCGCCGGGGCAGGCGCGGCATGGGTCAGCCGGCGGTGCGCCGCGGGAACGCGGACGCGCCGGCGTAGCGCGCCGCGTCGTCCAGCTCCTCCTCGATCCGCAGCAGCTGGTTGTACTTCGCCACCCGCTCGCTGCGGGCCGGGGCACCGGTCTTGATCTGGCCGCAGTCGGTCGCCACGGCGAGGTCGGCGATCGTGGTGTCCTCGGTCTCGCCTGACCGGTGCGACATCATCGCCCGGTAGCCCGACCGGTGCGCCAGCGACACCGCGTCCAGCGTCTCGGTCAGCGTGCCGATCTGGTTGACCTTGACGAGCAGCGCGTTCGCCGCCCCCTCGGCGATGCCCCTGGCCAGCCGCTCCGGGTTGGTGACGAACAGGTCGTCGCCGACGAGCTGGACCTTGCCGCCGAGCCGGCTGGTGATCGCCTTCCAGCCGTCCCAGTCGTCCTCGGCCAGCGGGTCCTCGATCGAGACGATCGGGTACCCGGCGACCAGCTCGGAGTAGTACTCGATCATCTGGTCGGCGGTGCGGTTCGAGCCCTCGAACCGGTAGGAGCCGTCGGCGAAGAACTCGGTGGAGGCGACGTCGAGGGCGAGCGCGACGTCGTCGCCGAGGGTGAAGCCGACCTTCTCGATCGCCTCGGCGATCAGGTCCAGCGCCTCCCGGTTGGTCGGCAGGCTGGGCGCGAAGCCGCCCTCGTCGCCGACGCCGGTGGCCAGGCCGCGCGCCTTGAGCACGGCCTTGAGCGAGTGGTAGACCTCGGCGCCCCAGCGCAGCGACTCGGCGAAGGTGGGCGCGCCGATCGGCGCGATCATGAACTCCTGGATGTCGACGTTGGTGTCCGCGTGGGCACCGCCGTTGAGGATGTTCATCATCGGTACCGGCAGCACGTGCGCGTTCGGCCCGCCGAGGTAGCGGAACAGCGGCAGGTTGCTGGCGGCGGCCGCGGCCTTGGCGACGGCGAGGCTGACGCCGAGGATCGCGTTCGCGCCGAGCGCGGACTTGCCCGGGGTGCCGTCCAGGTCCTTCAGGGTGGCGTCGATGAGGCGCTGCTCGGTGGCGTCCAGGCCGAGCTCGATCAGCGCCGGGCCGATCCGGTCGATCACCGCGCCGACGGCCTTGGTCACGCCCTTGCCGCCGTAGCGGTCGCCACCGTCACGCAGCTCGACGGCCTCGAAGGCCCCGGTGCTCGCCCCGCTGGGGACCGCGGCCCGACCCAGGGTGCCGTCGTCCAGGACGACCTCGACCTCGACGGTTGGGTTGCCGCGCGAGTCGAGGATCTCGCGGGCGGCTACGGCCTCGATGGACGGCACGGGATCCCTCCATTGGGTCAACAGCTTTCGGGGCGGCGGTCGGCAGCGGGGACGCCCGACCCGGACGAGCCGTACCGTCCGGGCGAAACCGGCCGGTGCGAGACTACCGCCGCACCGCGCCGCACCAAGCCTGCCACACGCCGGTGACGCGGATGGCACACCCGGTGCGGGGGCCGGTCACCCGATGGGGCCGAGCGGCGGCATCACCAGCGGGCCGAACGTGGGCAGGCCGGCGCGCGCGGCGAGGGCGGCGAGCCCGCCCCAGCCGTCCCAGGAGCCGCCCAGCCCGGCGAGCCCGCCCGACAGCCCCAACC
>JADGHD010000149.1 GCA_019689615.1 Frankia sp.
GTGTGAGCGGGGGTGACCCGGGTGGGCTGTCTGGCTGGTGGGACTGGGGGCCAGGCGATGGGATCGACCCGGGGGTGTCGCCGTTGGAGTCCGCGGCGGTGGCCGGGCGTGGCTCCTCGGTCACGAATCCCGGTGAGGTAAGGCGAAGCTAACCAGCGTTGTGATAGACATCCGGCACCCACTGCCGCGGGATCGTGTGACGCAGATCACGATGAGTACCAGATGCGTCAGGCGGTCCGATTTAGGTTAGCTTTACCTTATGTATCGATCTTCGCGCCTGCGCGGCGCCTCGGCGCTGCTCGGTGCCGCACTCATCGTCGGTGCGCTGGCCGGGTGTGGTTCCGATGACGACGACGACGCCGGGACCGGTGCCGGCGAGGGCGCCAGCCGGCTCCCCGCCCCGGTCACCGTCGAGCACGCGTTCGGCACGGCCACCATCGACGCCGTCCCCGAGCGGGTCGTCACGCTCGACCTGCAGTGGACCGACGTGATGCTCTCGCTGGGCGTGACGCCGGTCGGCCACGTCGTCGACAGCTCCATGCCGGAGTCAGGGGTCCCCTGGCAGACGATTCCCGACAGCTCCGAGCCGATCGACGTGACCGACGGCTTCCCGGTCGAGCAGATCCTCGCCCTCGATCCGGACCTCGTCCTCGGTTCGTGGATCGACCAGGAGACCTACGACCTGCTGTCCGCCACCGTGCCGACGATCGCCGGCGAGCCCGACCAGAAGGTCACGCCCTGGCAGGACCTCGTCCGCACCGCCGGCCAGTTCCTCAACCAGCCGGAGCGGGCGCAGGAGGTCATCGAGGAGACCGAGTCGGCCGTCCAGGCGGCCGCCGCGGAGCTGCCCGGGCTCGAGGGCAAGACGTTCGCCCTGGCCCAGTACATCGTCGGCGACTCGCTGTACATCGTCGGGGACGAGTCCGACGGCTCCAGCCTGTTCTTCCAGGCGTTCGGCATGAAGCTCTTCCCGCCGGTGCTCGAGGAGAGCAGGAAGACCGGCCAGGTCCGGGTGCAGGCGAGCACCGAACGGGCCGACCTGCTGCGCTCCGACCTGCTGGTCTTCCTCATCAACGGCGGCGACGAGAGCGCCCTGGCCGACATCCCCGGCTTCGGCCAGCTGCCGGGCACCGTCGCGATCCTCGACTACCCGACGATCGTCGGCCTGAACACGCCGACGCCGCTGTCGCTCCCCTACTCGCTCGACGCGCTGCGGCCCTATCTGGAGAAGGCGGCCGCGGCGGCGCCGGCGGCGTGACGACGGGCCAGCGGCGGGGCCGCATGCCCCGCGCCGCGGTGGTGGCTGCCGGGCAGCGCCGGTGAGGGCAGCCATCTCCGGCGAGGGCCGTGGGCACGGCGCCACCGCCACCGTGCCCACGGCCGGCCCTGGCGCGGCCGCCACCGCGCCGGGGCCGGCGCCGCGGCTGGCCCCGTTGACTGGCAGGCGCGGCCGGGTGCTCGGGCTGGTCGGCCTCGCCGTGCTGCTGGCGGTCGTGTCGCTGCTCAGCATCGCCGTCGGCGCCCGGCACGTCGGCCTTGGCGTCGTGTTCGACGCCCTGGTCGACTACCAGCCCGGCAACAGCGACCACCAGGTCATCGCGAACCGGGTTCCCCGTCTGCTCGCGGGGCTGGGCGTGGGGGTCGCGCTCGGTCTGGCCGGCACGATCATGCAGGCGGTGACCCGCAACCCGCTCGCGGACCCGGGGCTGCTCGGGGTCAACGCGGGCGCTGCGTTCGGGGTGGTCTGCGCGATCAGCCTGTTCGGGATCGTCGAGCCGCTGGGCTACGTCTGGTTCGCGTTCGCCGGCGCGACGGCGGTGGCCGTCGCGGTGTACGCGCTCGGCTCGGCCGGCGGCGGCGCGACCCCGGTGAAGCTCACCCTGGCCGGTGCCGCGCTGAACGCGGCGCTGGTGTCGCTGACCACCGCCGTCCTGCTCACCGACGCGACCACGTTCGACCAGTACCGGTTCTGGAGCGTCGGCGCGCTGACCGGCCGGCGGATGGAGCTGGTGGCCCGGATCGCGCCGTTCCTCGTCGTCGGCGCGGCCGTGGCGCTGGGCACCGGCCGGCTGCTCAACGCGCTCGCGCTCGGCGACGACGTGGCGCGCGGGCTGGGCCAGCGGGTCGCCCTCGCCCGGGGGGCGTCCACCGCGGCCGCCGTCGTGCTGTGCGCCGCCGCGACCTCGCTCGCCGGGCCGCTGTGGTTCGTCGGCCTGATGGCCCCGCACATCGCCCGGCTGGTCACCGGCCCGGACCACCGCTGGGTCCTGCCGTACTCCGCGCTGGTCGCGCCGATCCTGCTGGTCACAGCCGACGTGGTGGGGCGGGTCATCGCCCCGCCTGGCGAGGTCCAGGTGGGCGTGGTGCTCGCCTTCCTCGGCGGGCCGGTGCTCGTGTACCTCGTCCGCCGCAACCTGACGGCGCAGTCATGAGGACGGGGACGACCGCATGAGAACGACGACGGCCATGGCCCACCAGCCGGGCGGGCGCACGGCCGGCGCGCCCCGCCCGCCGCTCGACCCGGCCGTGCTGGCGGTGGTCACCCGGACCCGGCGGGCGCGCGAGGCGCGGCTGGTCACCGTGGCCCTGGTGCTGGCCGGGCTGTGCTTCCTGGTCATGTGCGTGGCGCTGGCGCTCGGCGACGTCCGGGTGCCGCTGCCGGACGTGGTGTCCTCGCTGTTCGGCGGCGGCAGCCGGCGGGACCGCTACATCGTCACCAGCATCCGCCTGCCCCGCGCGCTGACCGGCATCCTCGCCGGCATGGCGTTCGGGATGGCCGGCGCGATCTTCCAGGCGCTGCTGCGCAACCCGCTCGCCAGCCCGGACATGATCGGCATCTCGGCCGGGGCCAGCGCGGCGGCCGTCGCCGCGATCGTGCTGCTCGACCTGGGCGGGTACGCGGTGTCCGCGGCGGCGCTCATCGGCGCGTTCGGCACCGGCGCGGCCATCTACCTGCTGGCCTGGCGGCGCGGGGTCGCCGGGTACCGGCTCGTGCTCATCGGCGTCGCCGTCGGCGCGATGATGACCAGCCTCGTCTCCTACCTGATGACGGTCTCCGACGTGTACGACGCCCAGCAGGCGCTCGGCTGGATGACCGGCAGCCTGAACGCGAAGACCTGGACGACGGCGCGCACGCTGGCCGCCGCGCTGGTCGTGCTGGTCCCCGCGGCGCTGTTGGCCGGCCGGCGGCTGAGGGTGCTGGAGTCCGGCGACGAGCTGGCCGCCGGGCTCGGCGTGCCGGTGGAGCGGGCGAGGCTGGAGCTGCTCGCGGTCGCGGTGGCGCTGACCGCGGTGGCGACGGCGGCGGCTGGCCCGGTGCCGTTCGTCGCCTTCGTCGCCGGCCCGGTCGCCCGCCGGCTGACAGCCGACGGCGGGGTGGCGCTGGTGCCGGCGGCGCTGGTCGGGGCGCTGGTGATGAGCGCGGCCGACGTCATCGGCCAGCACGCCGTGCCGGACACCAGCTACCCCGTCGGCGTGGTCACCGCCATCGTCGGCGCCCCCTACCTGCTGTGGCTGCTCGCCGCCAGCAACCGCTCGGGCCGCGGTGGCTGACGGCGGCGCCCCACGACACGGCGGCCAGCCACGGTGCACATGAGGAAGGACTGCGGGATGGACACCCCAGGGCCACGCGACGAGCCCCGGCTGCGGGGCCGGTCGCTGACGCTGACCTACGGGCGGCGCGCGGTCGTCTCCGAGCTGACGGTCGACATCCCCACCGGGCGGATCACGGTCATCGTCGGCGCGAACGCCTGCGGCAAGTCGACCCTGCTGCGCGGCCTGGCCCGGCTGCTCGCCCCGGCCAGCGGCACCGTGCTGCTCGACGGCAGGGACATCCGCTCCCTGCCGACCCGCCAGGTAGCGGCCAGGCTCGGCATCCTGCCGCAGACCCCGGCAGCGCCGGACGGGATCCGGGTCGCCGACCTGGTCGGCCGCGGCCGTTACCCGCACCAGAGCTGGCAGCGGCAGTGGAGCCGCGCCGACGACGATGCCGTGGCCCGCGCGCTGGTCGCGACCGACACCCTGGAGCTGGCCTCCCGCCCGGTCGACGAGCTGTCCGGCGGCCAGCGCCAGCGGGTCTGGATCGCGATGGCGCTCGCCCAGGAGACCGACCTGCTGCTGCTCGACGAGCCGACGACGTTCCTCGACATCAGCCACCAGGTCGAGGTGCTCGACCTGCTCACCGCGCTCAACCGGCGCGAGGGCAAGACGATCGTGCTCGTGCTGCACGACCTCAACCTCGCCTGCCGCTACGCCGACCACCTGATCGCGATGAAGGACGGCGCGATCGTCGCCGCCGGCACCGCCGCCGAGGTGGTGACCGAGGAACTGGTCGAGACGGTGTTCGGGATGCGCTGCCGCGTCGTGCCCGACCCGGTCTCGGGCACCCCGATGATCGTCCCGATCGGCCGCTACCACGTGACCGGCGCGGCGCAGACCGCGGCCGTTCCCCAGAGCGCCGTCGTCGGCGCGGACCACGACGGCGCGGGCACCGCCGCGATGGGCGAGGCACCCGCCACCGCCGCCGGGCGGTGACCGCCGGGCGGCGGCGGGCGGCGCAGCGAGCGCGCCACCCCCGCCGCGCCAGGTCCGGCGCGGCGCGCCCCCGAAGTGGCCGTGCCTACGGATGGTCTTCGCGCGTCGGCCGCACGGCTGGCCCGTCGGCGTGGGGCGCGCCGACGGGCAGCAGGCCGGCGGCGATCGCGGAGGTCACGGCCGCGGTGCGGTCGGAGACACCGAGCTTGGCGAACGCCCGCAGCAGATGCGTCTTCACGGTGGACTCGCTGATGTAGAGCGCCCGGCCGATCCGCGCGTTGGACAGGCCGGCGGCGACCAGGCGCAGCACCTCCAGTTCCCGCGGGGACAGGGCGTCTGCCGCGTGCGGGCCGCGCGCCCGGCCCGCGAGGCCCGCGGCCTCGCCGGTGCCCGCGGCCTCGCCGGTGCCCGCGGTCTCGCGGTCGGTCGTGACTGGCGCGCGGCTCGGCGCTCGCCTCTCGAACACCGCTCCCACCTTCCCTGCCCGGCCGGCGCTCCGGCGGCTGGCGACCGACGGCGTCGGGAGAGCCCGCCGGCCTGTCCCTGCTGGCCGCCATCGCCAGGTGGCCGGCGAGCCTCCTGCCCACCGATCGGTGCGCGCAGTAGTGACCACGGTCACGCTCCGACAGCGGATCACATCGTGCCCGCGGCGGAACCCGCTGTCCTCGCGGTCTTCCAACCATCGGAACCGGCGCCCAGCGCCACGGCCGGCGGCCGGCTCCACCTGGCTCCGGGGGCGCCGCAGGCGTGGGGCACCCCCGGAGCCGGAGGCATCAGTTGGGATTTCCTCCTGGGTAGAGCTCCGTGATGCGTGCCGCGGTGGCGACCTGGGTGGAGTCGGCGTAGAGCCTGCCGTCCGTACCCACGCTGAGGTACCTGTTGTGGGCCACGGACTGGAAGACGTAGGTACCGTCAGCAAGGTCAACGACGACCTTCCGCCATACTGCGGTCGACGCGCCCACGTCGCAGCTCGCCGTGATCGGCGTAGTGGTGTTCGGGGTGCACAGGTGCCGGCCGTTCGCCAGCGACCGGAAGGAGTACAGGCCGTCTCCCAGGGGTACCGTCCGGTACCGCTCCCACGGGCCGACGGCGTACCGGTTCGCCCGAAGTTCGGCTGTTCCGGAACCGGGCGTGCTGACGAGCGGCGGCATGGTGGAGACCTGTGGATCCCGCACGTACCAGCCGTAGTAGTCGTGGTTCACCCCGGCGAGGCAGTCGTTGAAGCCGTTGGCGGCCGTGAGCGCCTGCCGGAACACCCCGCCGATGATCCCCCTGGCCGGGTTGCTGAAGAGGCACTCCGCGTGCAGGCGGCGAATCTTGATGTCCGCCGGGGAGTCGTGGTAGACGATGATCTCCCGGGAGCCGCCCGTCCCGGATACGGTCGCGACCGTCGCCTGGTTGGTCCACTCGGTGGTGCTCCCGCACATCACGATGCCCTGGTAGGTGTAGGGGCCCTGCGCGGAGGTCGCGGTCGCCCAGGCGATCACACTGTTGGCCGTGTTCGGGCCGCCAACACCCTGGGCGCACTGTGGGGGCGTGGAGGTCGGCTTCGCGGCGAAGAAGAGCCGGTACGCGCTGCCGACCTTGTAGATGGACGGGCCTTCCATGTACGGATGGCCCGTACCGCCACAGTTGCCGAGCACGCCGACGCCGTTGATGGTCAGCGGAGCAGCGGTGCCCGGGGTGATGTCACGCCCGTTGGGGAACTTGGCGGAGCTCAGCCCGCCGCAGGTGGAGGCGTCGCCGTTCGCCCAGACGATGGTGCGGTCGGAGGTGCCCTCGAACAGGGCGTCCGGGTCGCTCATGTAGCCGTTGACTGTCACCGTGCCCGCGTAGCGGAACGGGCCGAACGGGTTGGTCGCGATGGCGACGGCGATGCGCGAGCTGTTGTGGACGTTGACGCTGCCGGTGTCGGAGGTGCTGGCCACATCCGGAACGTAGAGGTAATAGATCACGCCGAACCGGACCACCGACGGCGCCCACAGGTGGAAGGCATTGCTCGGCACCCAGCCCGCGTCGACAAGCGTGCTCTCCGAGAACACCACGCCCTTGTCGACCCAGCCGGTCACCCCGTTGGGCGAGAAGTGGGCCCTGGTCTGGAACATCGGGTAGTAGTTGGCCGGCGGGTACGCGAAGGACTGCCCCATGTCCTCCGAGGTGTACAGGCAATACCCCTCGACGCGCGTCTCCGGGTCCAGACATTTGATCATGTGCGGGTCCGAGCCCCGGTCGGACGTCGCGTAATAGGGTTCCGGGACGTCAGCGCGCGTGGCCGGCCCGGTCAGCAGGGTGGCCGCCATGGCGGCGGCGGTGGCTAAGACGCCGACGATGGCCCGGCCTCTGTGTCGTCTCATGGAGAGCCTTTCCACATCCGGTGGCTGTCGGGATGGGCCGCGGCTGCGACGACAGGCGGACCGGGCCTCCTTGGGATCCGACGACAGGGACTGCTCACCGCTCAGCGCGCCATGCGGGGCCTGCGACAGCGACGATTGTTCTGTGACGCAACAAACTAGCTGCCCGGGCGGCGGTCCGGTGTCCACCGATCGGTGGACACCGGCCCACTTCCACCGCGCGGAAGAGGCCAGGTCACCCTCACCCTGCCCAGAGCGACTGGGCCACACGGGCAGCAACGCGGGGGCGGCTCGGCGGCCGCACGGGAAGCACGCACGCCCGGTCACCGCTGGGCCGAGGCTATTTGTTCTTGGTTACAACAAATTCGTCCGCACGAGGACCGCTGGGCGGTGACCGCCTGGCGGCGGCGGGCGGCGCCGGCGCGGTCAGGCCTCCAGCTCGACCCGCTCGCGCAGGCCCGGGTCGAACGGGTCACCGCCCGCCGCCAGCTCCTTCTGGTAACGGGCGAGGTCGGCGGCGTCGCGCGCGGCGCCGTCCAGTCCCGCCTTCCAGTAGGCGGTGGCGTGCAGGTCCTCGACCGCCACCCCGTGTTCGGCCAGCGCCCAGCGGCGCAGCGAGCGCACCACCCCCGCCTCGGCTGCGATCCAGGCCTGGACGCGCCCACCGGGGCTGACGGGGCGCGCCAGCTCACGGACCGCCCGCGTCAGCGCCGAGTCCCGCCCGGACGGCGAGCCGCCGGCCACCCAGTGGACCTCGACGCCGGGCCGCGCCGGCAGCAGCGCCTTGTCCTCCTCGTGGTCGACGGCGAGGAAGACGGTGGCCGGCAGGCCAGGCGGCAGCGACTCGACGATGGTGGCCACGGCGGGCAGGGCGCTCGAGTCGGCGAGCAGAAGGTGCTCGGTCACGCCGTCACCCGGGTAGAAGTCCCGGCGCACGCCCATCACGCCGACCACGGCCCCCGGCTTCGCGGCGTCCAGCCAGGTCCGCAGCAGCCCGCCGTCGTGGACCATCGCGTCGAGCTCCAGCCGCAGCCGGGCCGGGTTGAAGGAACGGACCGTCAACGCCCGCGGCAGCGGCGAGCGCGCCGGGGCGGGCCAGGTCGGCGTGCCGTCGTCGTCCCACTGCGGCTCGTCGACGTCGGCCCGCCCGTCGGGGTGCAGCAGCACCTTGACCGCGTCGGCCGGCATGACCTCGCCGTAGGCGGCGAGCCCGTGGCCCCGCAGCGCCACCCGGACGAAGCCCGGCGACACCCGCTCCACCGCGTCCACCATCGCCAGACAGAAGATCCTGGGCCCCTGCTGGCTCATCCGGCGGATCTCCTGCCTGATCCCGCCCACTCCCACACCTCCACGTCGGCATCTTTTAGGTTAACTTAACCTAAGTTGCCGGAAGAGGCGACCCGTTGAGAAGGGGGGTGGAAGACCTTCCGCCCGGTGCGTCGGAGCGTCAGCCCGTCGCACTACGTGGGGCTGGCCGTGATGGCCAGAGGACCCGGCACCGGGGCCGCGCGGAGTCGTGGCCACTGGTTGTAGCCCACGGCCGGATCGTTGGCCCGTAAACGGCGGATGTACTCGACCTCGACCCGGCTGACCTCACGATCAGTGGCCGTCTCGGACTCCCACAGGATCTGTTTACGGATCGTGAAGTCGCGACGCTGCTCAGGACTGAAGTCGGCTTCGACAAGCCGAGGGTTCACGCTCCCGAAGAAAAGAGTGGACCTGTCCAAGCGCAGTATCAGGTCATGCCAGCCGCTGGGGCGCGCGGTGGTCCGCGCGAGCTGCCAGCGCCGGGAATCGCCAAGACGCTCCTTGGGAGGGATACTGATCATCGTCGAGTCCGGCTCCCACGTCGAGCTGCTGGCGGCCGGCGGCACGTACGCGGTCCCGTGGTCGGCCTGGGTGGACCAGCGCGCCGGATGACCCACCGCTCAGCCGCGTCAGGGCACGGGGGATGAGTGGCGCCGACGTCCGGCTGGCCATCGGCCTGACGCTGCTGCTCGCACTGACGGTCGGCTGCCAGGTGGTCACCCGGATGCGGATGCCGTCCCGGGCGGCCGTCGTCACCGCGGTGGCCAGGGCCGCGGCCCAGCTCGCCCTGGTCGCGCTCGTGGTGCGGGCGGTGTTCGCCGCGCCCGCGGCCAGCGCTGCCGTGATCGCCGTGATGGCTGCGATCGCCGCGCACACCGCCGCGAGCCGGCTACGCGAGCTGCCCGCCGCCCGGCGCGCGGTCGCGCTCGCGACCGTCGGCGGCGCCGGCATCACGTTGGGGGTGCTGTTCGCGCTGCCGGTGCTGCCCCGCGAGCCGCGCAACCTGGTCGCACTCGGCGGCATCGTGCTCGGCGGCTCGATGACCGCCTGCACGCTCGCCGGCCGCCGCCTGCTCGACGGCCTGCGCCGCCGCCAGGACGAGGTGGAGGCCTGGCTCGCTCTCGGCGCCACCCCCCGCCGTGCGGTCGCCGACATCGCCCGCTCCGCCGCCGGCGAGGCACTGATCCCTGCGCTCGACCAGACCCGCACCGCCGGCCTGGTCACCCTCCCCGGCGCATTCGTCGGCGCCCTGCTCGGCGGCGCCAGCCCACTGGACGCCGCCCGCTTCCAACTGGCCGTGCTCGTCGCCCTGCTGGCCGCTGAAACCTTCGCCGCCGCCATCCTGGTCTGGCTCCTCGGCGCCCCCACCACCCTCCCACCCCGAGAC
>JADGHD010000150.1 GCA_019689615.1 Frankia sp.
CTCGGGCGCCGGGCGCGCCGCGCCCCGGCGACCGGCCGCGCCCGCCCGGGGGGGCCGGCCCCGCGGCCGCCGACCGACGAGCCGCGGGGCCGGCGGGACGCCCGGCGTGGGGCCGGCGGGACGCCCGGCGTGGGGCCGGCGCCGTCAGAGGTGCTTCGGGCGGTTGACGAAGCGGTGTTCCCGCGGGGAGAAGAACCAGCCGCCACCGGCCTTCGTGCCGCCGTCGACCGGGATGTTGTGCCCGGTGATGTAGGAGGACAGGTCGGAGGCCAGGAACAGGGCGACCCGGGCCTGGTCCTCCGGCCAGCCAAGCCGCCCGACCGGCGCCCACGACGCCCAGAGGTCCTCGAGGCCCTCGTAGCCGCTCAGGTAGTCGACCTGCGGGGTCTGGGTGAGGTCCGGGCCGATGCCGTTCACCCGAATCCCGCGGCGGCCCATCGTGACGGCGAGGTTCGTGGTGAAGTGGGCGACGGCTGCCTTGAACGCGCCGTAGACCGGGTCGCCCGGGTAGCCGCGCAGTCCCTCGACCGAGTGGATGTTGACGATCGAAGCGCGGCCATTCGCGACCATCGCCGGCAGGAAAGCCCTGGTCACGGCGAACACGTGCAGCAGGTTGACCTCGTACATCCGCTGCCAGGACTCGTGCGTCGACACGTCGAACCGCACCAGCGGCCGGTAGTCGCCGACGTTGTTGACCAACACGTCCACCCGTCCGTGCTCGGCCAGCACGGCCTCGGCCAGCCGGTTGACGTCGGCTTCCTTGGTGACGTCGAGGACGTGCGCGCGGATCGTGCCGCCGGCGGCGGTGACGTCGGCGCGCACCTCCTCGGCCCGCTCCTTGTCGATCTCGGCGACCTCGACGAGCGCGCCGTGCTGCGCGAACAGCCGGGCGATGGCACCGCCGATGCCCACCCCGCCGCCGGTGACGACGGCCACCCGGCCGTCGAGCAGCCGGTTCCAGTCCTCGATCGGCGGCGGCCCGGCCGTCCGCTCGTGCGCGGCCCGCCCGGCACCGCCCTGCCCGTTCTGACCACCCTGGTCACGTTCACCGTTCATAGTCGGCAACGTAACGGCATGCCCACGCCACGCTCGACCGTTGCGGCATCGGCGCGGGTGCGCGTGACCGCCGCGGCTTGCCGGCTAACGGCGGCCGGCTGGCGGGGATATCGCCGCGATCGCGGCGTTGGGGTCGTGGGTCGACCGCCACCGGGGGAACGTGTCGGCGCCCAGGCTGAACAGGACCGAGTCGGGGTTCACCTGGCCCCACGTCAGCACGACGTTGCGGTCGAACCGGATGTTGTTGCCGCCGATCGCGAAGCCGATCGCCGCGGTCGGGATGCCGATCGAGATCACGTTGTCGTGGACGTTGATGTTCGCCGGCCGGGTGCGGCTGCCGCCGTAGTGGTTGGTGATGCCGAAGCCACCGACGGTGCCGGTCTCGATGAAGTTGTTGTCCACCTCGATGTCGGCCGAGTCGGACAGGAAGACCCCGCCGTACTGGCCGCGGCCGTCGAAGTTGCGGTTCATCCCGAGCTGGTCGTTGCCGTTGCGGCGCATCGTGTTGTGCGAGATACGCACGCCGCCGCTGAACGGCCCGGGATTCGCCTCGTACCAGACGCCGGTGGCCAGGTTGTCCTCGATCAGGTTGCCGGTGACCGTGATGTTCCGGTTGTTCGTGTCGAACCAGACGCCGGGGCCGAAGGAGTCGTGGACCCAGTTGTTCTCCACGACGACGTCCTTGCGCAGCAGCAGCTTGATGCCGCCGCCCTCGTCCCAGTACGAGAACCGCTGGCTGTTCGACCAGCCGATCTCCACCCCGGAGATCTTGATGTTGTTGCTGTACTCGGCGGTCGTGGTCTCGCTCTGCTTCGTGCTGGTGTGGCCGAACCGGTCCGGCTGGCCGAGCCAGCCCGAGCCGCCGATCCCGAGGCTGCCGTTGTAGAGCACCTGCATCGACCCGGACCGGCCCTGCTGCGCGGACTCGCGGGCGCCGCCGCCGGGATACGGGCTGGTGAACGGGGTGACCGTGCCGATGATCGTGTTGTCGACGGTCGTCGAGATCCCGCGGCCGTGGTGCCCGAGGACCAGGCAGTCGCGGACCGTCCAGCCCTTGTCCATCTCGATCCCGCCCTCGTGGAAACCGGTGGCGGTCTTCTCGACGGTCAGGTTCACCAGGGTGACGTTCTCGGTGCGCCGCTGGCCGTCGCCCACGCCCTGCTTGCGGACGGCGAGCTCGAAGCGGTGCCCGGCCGGGTCGGAGGCGATGTAGACCCGCTTGGCCGAGTAGTCGATGTAGAAGTCGTCCGGCCCGATCTGGTCGAGCGCCTTCTTGTGCAGCAGCGGGATGTCGTCGCGGTGCAGCAGGTCGGTGGCCTGGGCGTCGATGTCCGGGGTGACACCGTCCCACTTCGAGTTGATCCGGCCGCGCAGCGGCCATGGGGTGTCGAAGTACCAGTACCGCCCGCTCTGCTTCCACCAGCCGGGCTCGACGAGGTTCGCCCCGCTGATCCGGGCACCGTCGCGGGTCTCCCCCTGCAGCGTCTGCCCGCTCTTGGGGGTGACCGCCTCCCGGTAGACCCCGTTCTTGATGTAGATCGTCGCGCCCTCGGGGGCGGCGTTGACCGCCGCCTGGACGCTGGTGTAGCGCTCGCCGGGACCGACGACGTAGGGCGTGTCCGGCGGCGGGTAGTTGACGGCCGCGGGGCCCGCGTCGGTGGCCGGGCTGGGCGGCGGCGACGCCGGCTGGTCGGTCGGCAGCGGCTCCCCCGCGACGCTGACCGACAGCTTCGCGCTCACCGTCGGCACCCCGTCGGCGGAGGCGGTCACGGTGATCTCGCCGACGGTGCCCGGCGGGACCTGGAAGCCGACGAGGAACTGGCCGTCCGGTCCGGAGGTGATCTCGCCGGTGCCGCCGTAGACGTCACCCTGGGTGAGAACGAGGTTGGCGTCGAGGGTGACCGGCCGCGAGGCCGGGAACCGCTCGCCGCGGACGACGACGATGTCCTCGTCGAAGACGGTGAGCGCGAGCGACGGCTGGGCGCCGCTGCCCGCCGTCGCGGCGGACGCGCCGACCAGCAGCAGCCCGACCAGCGCCACCAGCAGCCACCGCAGCGCCAGCGACGCGTGCCAGGACAGACGGCGCCGGTCCCGGGCGACCAGCCGCGGGCCGCGGCCGGTGGGCGGCCTGTTGTGTCTGGCGGGCTGGGACACCGCGCCCTCCGATTCTCACGGATCAGCGACCCCGGCTACACCGGTCCAGCGCAAGCGTGACAGATGACGCCAGACCGTCCAGCTGCCGCCTGTCACGATTTGGTGACCGTTGATGGTTGATCGCGCTGAGATGTGGCCGGACCACGGCGTCCGCGACCGAGCCGGCCTGGCCGGGCGGAGCCTGCCCGGCCAGGCGGGGCCGGTCAGGTCCTGCTCTGGACCGCCGGCCGGTCCCCGGGCACGCTCGCGGGCGCGGCGACCGCCGGCTTCTGCGGGCGCATGAGGACGGCGACCAGGACGGCGGCGACCACCCCGACGAGCCCGGCCACCAGCACGGTCCAGCGCACGCCGGTGACCGCCGCCGCGCGCGTCGCGGTGTCCAGCGCCGAGCGGGCGGCCTCGCTCGGGGCGGAGGCCAGCAGGGACTGGGTCTGGGCACCGGCGACGGCGTGCGCCAGCTCGCCCGACCCAGGCAGGCTCGACTCGGTGAGCCGGTCCCGGACCCCGGCGACGAAGACACTGCCCAGCACCGCGATCCCGAGGGCGAACCCGAGCTGGCGGGTGGTGTTGACCGCGCCCGATGCCATCCCGGTGCGCTGCGGCGGCACGAGCGACATCGACACCGAGCCGAGCGTCGCCGTGGCCAGGCCAACCCCGATGCCGACCACCGCGAACCCGGGCAGCAGCGCGGTCCAGGTGGCCGAGCCGTGCACGAGCGCCGCGCTGACCAGCCCGCCCAGCCCGATGAACAACAGCCCGCCGGCGATCGCCAGGTCCGGGCGGCGGTCGTGCAGCAGCCGGCCGATCAGCGCCGAGACCAGGAAGGCCGTGATCGACATCGGCAGGCCGACGAGGCCCGCCCGCAGCGGGCTGAGGCCCAGGACGGACTGCAGCCAGATCGAGATATAGGTGTACGCCGCGAAGGCCGCGAAGGTCAGCAGCATCCCGGCGAGCAGCACCCCGACGAACCGCCGGTTGCGCAGCAGCGCCAGGTCGAACATGGCGTGCGGCGAACGCGCCTCCAGCACCAGGAAGGCCACCAGCAGCCCGGCGCTGGCGACCAGCAGCGACCAGACGGCGGTGTCGGACCAGCCGTGCTCGTTGGCCCGGATCAGCGCGTAGGTGAGGGCGGCGGCCGCCGCGGTGAACGTGACAATGCCGCGGACGTCGACCCGGCCGCGCCGCGCGGGCACGCCGGGCAGCGTCGTCAGGCACAGCCCGACGGCGGCCGCGGTCACGGGCAGGTTCACGAAGAAGATCCACCGCCAGCTCGCGTACTCGGTAAGCAGGCCGCCCAGGATCGGCCCGACGGCGGAGGCCGCCCCGGCGATCGCGCCCCACATGCCGTAGGCGACCCCGCGGTCCCGGCCGGTGTAGGTGGCGTTGAGCAGCGGGAAGTTGGTCGCGAACATCGCGGCCGCGCCGACGCCCTGCACCGTCCTGGCGGCGATCAGCAGCGCCGGGCTGGGGGCCAGCCCGCAGGCCAGCGACGACACGGCGAACAGGGCGAGCCCGGCCAGGTAGGTGCGGCGGTGGCCGATCAGGTCGGCGACCGAGCCGGCGCCGAGCACCAGGGCGGCCAGCGCGAGCGCGTAGGCGTCGACGACCCACTGCAGCGCCTGGAAGGACGCGTCCAGGTCGACGACCATGTCCGGCAACGCGACGTTCACGACGGTGACGTCGATCAGCAGCATGAACGTGCCGAGGCAGACCGCCACCAGCGGCAGCCACCTGCGCATCCAGCACCTCCGTTCTGTGGCCGGCGGCCGCGGTGGACCGGTCGGGCGAGGCGGCACCGCATCGGCGGGCCCGCCCTCTGGCATCTAACGCCCGACCACCGACAGTTCGCCCCGCCGCTGCGCCGGAGCGGAAGGCCGATCACGGCGGCGGCCCGCCCCCGGCCCGCCGGGCGGTCGGGCCGCGGTGCCCGAATTCCGCTGGCAGGCAACCGAACCCGAGGTTGCGGCCGGCGGCGGATGGCGCCCGGCCGCGGCCGGATGTGACCGAAAACACACGAACTGGCCCGGACGGGAAGCGTGACCCGGGGCGCCGCCACGCCTGCCGCCGGCCACGGCGCCCGCCAGCCCTGGCCTGGACCAGGGCGGCCAGATCGGTCGACCGGGCACGGCGGGTTACCGGACACTGGCCCGGTGGTCGAGACATCCTCCCCAGCGGCAACCGACGAGATCCTGCTGACCAGCACGACCGGCCGCGTCCGGTTAATCACGCTGAACCGGCCGCGCCAGGCCAACGCGTTCAGCGCCGCCCTCTACCTGGCGGCCGCGGCCGCGCTGAACGAGGCGGCCAGCGACGACGCGATCGGCGCTGTCGTGCTGACCGGGAACGGCAGGCACTTCTCCGCCGGCACGGACCTTGTCGAGATGGCCGCCCAGGCCGCCAGGATGAACGCCGAGACCTCCGGCGCAAAGCCGGCCCCGGCGAACGGTGACAACGCCTCCGGCGAAGAAGGGTCGGTCCCGTTCAACGCGTTCCTGGACGCGCTGAGCTCCTTCCCGAAGCCGCTGCTGGCGGCGGTCAACGGGAGTGGCGTCGGGCTCGGGCTGACCATGCTCGCGCACTGCGACATCGTGCTGATCTCGGAGAATGCCCGGCTGCTCGCGCCGTTCACCGCGATGGGGGTCGCCCCAGAGGCGGCCAGCAGCTACCTGCTGCCGCGGCGGATGGGCGCGCAGCGGGCGGCGAAGGCGCTGCTGTCGGCGGAGTGGATCACGGCGGCCGAGGCCGTGGAGTCCGGCCTCGCCCTGCGCGCGTGCCCGCCCGACCAGCTGCTGGCCGAGACGATGGCGCTGGCCACGACGATCGCCGAGCGCCCGCTCGCGTCGCTGATCGCCACCAAGCGGCTGATCAGGGACGCGGAGCGGGCCGGCATCGAGCGGGCCCGCAAGGCCGAGGGCGAGGCGTTCCGCGAGCTGCTGGCCCGCCCGGCGATCGGCGACGCGATCCTCGGCCGCCTCGGTCCGCGCGACGAGGCGGCCACCGCCAGCGCCCCGGCCTGAGCCGGCGCGCCGCCGGTCCGGCGGCCTACGGCTCGGACAGGTGTCAAGCGGTGCGCCTGCCTTCACCGCTTGACACCGGGGGGGCGCGCCTCGACCATCTCTGCGCCACTCGCGCGCGGGGGGCTCGGTCCGGGCGAGAGCGTGCAACCGGCTGTGCCGCCCTGCCGAATAGGCTGGGATCAGCCTGGCGTCCCGACGAACGTCCCCCTGGGAGCGGAGGAGCGCGGTGGAACCAGCGCGGGAGACGGCCTGCACACAGCCGCGCCCTGCCCGCAGAGCCGCCTGGTCGGGCCGTGCGCCGGCGGACCAGCCCGAGTCCGCCCGTGAGCGGATCATCGAGGCGACGCTGGCCTGCATCCGTCGGCACGGCATCGAACGTGCCTCGATCAGCGCGATCGCGACGATCGCCGGCGTGTCCCGGCCCACCGTCTACGCCTACTTCCCGTCCCGGGAGGAGCTGCTCGCCACCGCCCTGGAGCGGGCCGGCGCCACGACCGCCGAACGGGTGGTCGCCGCGGCGCGCCGGCGGGCGAAGACGGCGGGCGACTTCGCCGTCGAGGCGCTGGTCGCCGCGCGCCGCGAGTTCCTCGCCGACCCGGCGCTCAACCCGCTCGCCCGGCCGCCGCTCGACCCATGGCCCGTCTCCCAGGCGCTGTCCGAGCAGTCCCTGGAGATCGCCCGGCGGATCCTCGAGCCGATCGTCACCTTCGAGCCGGCCCTGCAGTGCCGGCTCGACGAGATCAGCGAGACGCTGGTCCGCTGGCTGCTCTCGCTGCTGATGTACGAGAGCGACCGCACGTCCAGCGACGCCAAGCTGCGCGCCTACCTGCGCCGCGTCGTCGTCCCCGCGCTCGCCCCGCCGCCCGTCAGCCCCGCGCCCGACGGCGGTTCGGGCGAGCCGGCGGCCGCGGGGATCGAACAGGCTCCGCGGTAGGCGCTCTGGCCGCCGCATGCCGC
The DNA here is from genome assembly GCA_019689615.1 of Frankia sp. Classification (GTDB taxonomy): domain Bacteria; phylum Actinomycetota; class Actinomycetes; order Frankiales; family Frankiaceae; genus Pseudofrankia. The sequence goes on from JADGHD010000150.1 coordinate 7,185, forward strand.
CATGGCCGGCCGGCGGCGGCCCGTCGAGCTGGCTGTTTTCCCGAACGCACCAGATTGTCGGACGCTGCGGCTACAGTCCGCACGAGAACCGTGAGAGCGCTCTCTCCGGGTGCGGGCCGCAGGCCGGGCGTGCCGTCCGGCCACTGCCTGGACGGCGGGAGAGGGCTCGTCGCCAGGCGCGCGCGTGCGCCGCCGGATGACCTGACCTGGGCGAACGGAGGCCCGGATGAACCTGCGGGGCCACCAGGAAGGCGGCACGACCATCGGGAACGGCGCGCCGGACGCCGGCCGGCGTCGGCGCGCCGGCGGCGGCCGATGGACCGCCACCGGGGTCTTCTTTCTCAACGGGCTGATCCTGACCACCTATCTGGCACGGGTGCCGACGCTGAAGGCCGACCTCGAGCTCAGCAACGGCCAGGTCGGCGTCATCTCCGTCGGGTACGCCGCGCTCGCGCTGGCGGCCATGCAGACCGTCGGGCACCTCGTCGCCTGGGTCGGCGCCCGGACGGTGCTGCGGGTGGCGCTGGCGTCGATGGCGGTGCTGCTCGCCGCGGTCGGGTCGATGCCGAGCTTCCTCTGGCTGCTGGTCGGCGTCGGGCTGCTCGGCGCGGCGCACGGGATCACCGACGTGGCGATGAACGGCTACGCCGTCAACGTCGAGCGGGCGATGCGCCGGCCGATCCTCAACGGCTGCCACGCCGCCTGGAGCCTGAGCGGCGTCACCTCGGCCCTGACCACCGCGGGGCTGGCCATGGCGGACGTGTCGGCCGACGTGCACCTGGCCGTCGCCGGGGCGGTGCTGCTGGTCGCGGGGTTCGCCGTCGGCGCGCTGCTGGCCGAGACCGGCGAGCTGACGAGCGACGGACAGGCCAGCGCCGAGCGCCCGGCGCTGGCTGGCGCCGACGACAGGGGCGGGCGGCGCGCCGAGCCAGCGCGACCCACCCGCGAGCGGACCGGGTGGCGGACGGGCTGGACCCGCCAGCTCGTCATGCTCGGCCTGGTCGGTCTGACGCTGATGGTGTGCGAGGGCGCCGCCGTCGGCTGGGGGGCGATCTACCTGCACGAGGTGCGGGACACGTCGCTGAGCTTCGCTGCGGCGGCGGTCACCGCGTTCACGGCGGCCCAGACGACCGTGCGGCTGCTCGGCGACCGGCTGACGATGCGGTTCGGCCCGCAGCCGCTGTTCCGCGCCAGCGGGCTGGTGTCGCTGGCCGGCCTGACGGTGTTCGTCCTGGTCCCGGCCCCGCTCGGGGCGACGGCCGGGTTCGCGGTCATGGGGCTCGGCGGGGCGGTGCTGATCCCGCTGACGTTCAGCGCCGTCGGGCGGGTGAACGTGCCCGGGGTGGAGCCCGCGGTGCTGATGTCGCGGTTCACGACGTTCACCTACTCCGGGATCCTGGTCGGTCCGGCGGTCATCGGCTGGCTCTCCGAGCTGATCGGTCTCACGCCGACGCTGGCCGCGCTGATCCCGCTGCTCGCCCTGGTCACCCTGCGCACCCGGCTTCCCACCGGCTCGGCGTCGACGACGGCGGCCACCGCGCCAGACCCGCCGGCCGCGGCTCCTGACCCGGCAGACGCGTCGCCGCTGTGTGCGACCCCCGAGCCCGGCCAGGCCTGACCCACCGAGCCCGCGACCAGCCAGTCGCCGGCCGGCTTGGGGCCCGCCCCGCGCGAGCTCGGTCAACGACCTGAGCGCTGCGCGGCGGCCGGACGACGATCGGTGGGCCCGCGGCACCCTAGGGGGTGGCCGGCTGGCGTGGGGTGCCGCCGAAGTAGCTGGCCTCGATCAGGTCCGGGTTGGCGGCCAGGTGGGCGGCGTCGGCGTGCAGGGCGACCCGGCCGCGGTCGAGGACGTAGGCCCGGTCGGCGACCCCGAGGGCGAGCGCGACGTGCTGCTCGACGAGCAGCACCCCGGTGCCGGTCTCGTCGGCGAACCGGCGCACGGCGGCGAGCAGCGGCGGCACGATCCCGGGCGCCAGCCCGAACGAGAACTCGTCGACCAGCAGCAACGCCGGCCGGCGGACCAGGGCGAGCGCGAGCGCGAGCTGCTGGCGCTCGCCTCCCGACAGCGCGCCGGCCTGCCGGTCCAGCAGGCCGCGCAGCGCGGGCAGGACCTCGAGCGTTGCCTCGATCCGGGCAGCCGCCCGGCGGGAGTCGACGATCGCCGCGGCCGAGGCCGGCCCGACGGGCGCGACGGCGGCCGGCCCGCTCTCGCCGGCACCCGCGCCGCCCGGCCCGGGCGCCCCGCTGCCAGGGCCGCCGGAGCCGGCGAGGCCGGCGGCGACCGCCCGGGCGAGCGGGCCGTCGGCGCCCGCAGGCCCGAGGCCC